>NZ_JAIUHH010000010.1:0-171473 GCF_020165015.1 Mesorhizobium sp. CA7 | reverse complement strand
CACGGAATGGATCCTCGGGTCTGCGCGCGTCGCTTCGCTCCTTGCTCCGCCCGTGGATGACGATCGCGATGGGCGTTGCGGCCAATCGCCAAGGCATGCCACCCCAACGCGGACACATACCCCAACCTCGTCATTCCAGGGCGGAGCAGCCGCGTAGCGGCGTCGCGCAGACCCTGGAATCCGTGCCGTGACCTTGATCGAAGGATGCAGCCGGGCAGAATTCTGCAGCGTTGCGGCGCTCGGACGTCACGGAATGGATCCTCGGGTCTGCGCGCGTCGCTTTGCTCCTTGCTTCGCCCGTGGATGACGAAGTCCGGGCCGTTTCGGCCAATCGCCAAGGCATGCCGCCTGCCACGCGGACATACCTGACGATCGAAAAATCCCAGCTTCGTCATTCCAGGGCGGAGCAGCCGCGAAGCGGCGTCGCGCAGACCCTGGAATCCATTCCGTGACCTTGATCGAAGGCTGCAGCGGAGCAGAATTCTGTACCGTAGCGGCGCTCATATGTCCCGGAATGGATCCTCGGGTCTACGCGCGTCGCTTCGCTCCTTGCTCCGCCCGTGGATGACGACGAGCGGGTGTCGCTCAGCTCTTGCTGGAGGCCAGCACCAGCACCGGCTTCTCGCTGTAAAGCTTGGGGAACAGCGCCTTCAAATTCTCGATCTTGGGCAGGTCATTGTAGACGATATAGGGATAGGTCGGGTTCAGCGTCAGGAAGTCCTGATGGTAGTCCTCGGCCGGGTAGAAGGTCTTGCCGGTCTCGAGCGTGGTGACGATCGGCTTGCCGAACACCTTGGCCTTGTCGAGCTGGGCGATGTAGCTCTCGGCGACCTTCTTCTGCTCGTCGTTCTCGGTGAAGATCGTCGAGCGGTATTGCGTGCCCTGGTCCGGCCCCTGGTAGTTCAACTGCGTCGGATTGTGCGCGACCGAGAAATAGACCTGCAGCAGCTGGCCGTAGGTGACCTTCGACGGGTCGTAGGTGATCTCGACGGATTCGGCGTGGCCCGTGCGGCCGGTGCCGACGACTTCATAGACGGCGTTTTCGGCGCTGCCGCCGGTATAGCCGGACACAGCCTTGCTGACGCCCTTGACGTGCTGGAACACGCCCTGCACGCCCCAGAAACAGCCGCCGGCGAAGATCGCCTTTTCGGTGCCGCTCGCCGCCTTCTCGTCAATCGCCGGCGGCGGGATCACCACCGCGTCCTCGGCCGAGCGGGCCGGTGTCTGCCACAGGGCCGCTGCCGCCACGGCCGCCAGGCCGAGCACTGCCAACGTGCCGCGGGCGAAAAATGGCGATCGCCGCGCGGCCTTTGTCTTTATGCCGTTCATGTCCTGATCTCCTGTTGTTGCTTCATTATATACGATCGAAGCCTCGAAGCGGTTCTCACTTTGCCGTGCGGCCAATGGCCGAGGGCGCTCCCCCTCTCCGTCTCGGCTTCGCCGAGCCACCTCTCCCCCGCCTTTGGCGGGGGCGAGGAACCCAGGCGTACAAAGGCCGCGTCCTCCGCGATTGGCGTTTCCTCGCCCCCGCTAAGCGGGGGAGAGGTGGATCGGCGCGCAGCGCCGAGACGGAGCGGGGGCTGCGCTGCCCTGTGCGATTGCCTCGCAGGCCGGCGACGCAAGCGGATCGCCAGCTCACCTTACTGAGCGGTGGTGTCCGCTGGCTTCATGGCATCCGTCGCCGGCTTCATCGCATCCGTGGCGGGCTTCATCGCATCCACCGCCGGTTTCATTGCCTCGGTGCTCATCGCGTCGGGTTTCATGGCATCGGCGGGCTTCATGGCGTCCGTCGCCGGCTTCATGGCGTCGGTCGCCACCGCATTGGCGGGCTTCATCGCATTGGCCGTGTCGTCGGCGCGGGCGCCGGCGACGAAGACGGACGCGGAAAGCGCGAAGGCCAGCGCCGGCAGCGTGAGGAACTTGGACATGGGTAGTCTCCTTGGGTTTTGGCGCGCGCATGCGGGCCCTGGTGAAGCGTTGCCGCTCATGCGGCCCCGCGCGAAGAGAAGGAAAAATCAATTGGCGGCCGCGGCCAGGATCGGTCCGCCGCGCGGCGCCTGCACCAGCACCGCGGTGCTCAAGCCCCCTGCGGCTGCCGGCAGCGACAGCGTCGTCGCCGTGCCGTTCCAGCTGCCGAGCTTGGTCAGCGCATGAACGACATTGGCATGCGGCAGTGTGCGGCCGGTGTTCTCGCCGCGCGCCACCGGCACCTCGACGACGCCCCTTGTGTAGCGCACCAGCCAGATGTCGGCGCCGCCGCCCGGCGCCTTGCCGGCGCCGATGCTGACCTTGCCCTGCCCAAGCGAAAGCTCCGGGCCCTGCGTGCGGCCGCTTTTGGCGATCAGGCTCTGAATCTCGCCCGGCGCGGCGCCCACGCCGTCGCTTCTGCCGTTCACCACCACTTGCGGCGTGAACGGCCCGTCACGGCCTAGCGACGGCTCGTAGGTCACCTGGCGTTCGGTGAATTCCTTGCGGCCGAACGTGTCCTTCCAGCCGAGATAGTCCCAGTAGGTGACGTTGAACGACAGCGCCAGCACGCCCGGCTGGTCCTTGACCTTGATCAGGTTGGCGTTGGCCGGCGGGCAGGACGAGCAGCCTTGGCTGGTGAACAGCTCGACCACGGTGAGCGGCTGCGCGGTCGCCGCGCCCATCGTGGCCGCGAGCATCGCGCCGGCGAGCAGGGCCATCCTTGTTGTCGATCCGGTCATGGGAAGCAGTCTCCGTTGCGGGGTCATGCTTCATTTCGTCGTGGTGGAGAGGTTCGTTACAGCTTCACCGGTTTGTGATGTGGAGCATTTCCCTTCTCCCCTTGTGGGAGAAGGTGGATCGGCGCGCAGCGCCGAGACGGATGAGGGGTGCTCCAGCGGAGCGAGACCTCCACCCGCTCACCGCCAGGGCTGCAGGCTAGTGTCCTTCACATAGGCGATGATCGTATCGCAGACGCCGCTCATATCTTTCAGGATATCGTCGTTCCAAAAGCGCAAGATCCGAAATCCTCTCGCCTTCAACTCAGCTCCACGCTCCAAATCCGATTCCGAGTCCGCGTGCTGGCTGCCATCCAGCTCGACGATGAGCCGCGCCTCGAGACAAGCGAAATCGGCGACGTATTTTCCAATGGGCACCTGCCGGCGAAACTTGATCCGATCGAGCCTGCGGTCGCGCAATTCCTGCCACAGCTTGTGCTCAGCCTCCGTCATCTCGCGGCGGAGCGTCCGGGCAAAGCTGCGTTTGGCTGGGTGATGGGCTAGTGCGGCATTGCGCCAGACTACCTGGCCGCTGAGTTCCGTCCAACACCCCTCATCCGTCTCGGCGCTGCGCGCCGATCCACCTTCTCCCACAAGGGGAGAAGGGAAAAAGGCGTTCCGCTTGCCCCTCAACCCCGCCCCTGCTAAAGCCCGCCGCATGACGACGCCCCTCGACCACATCCGCAATTTCTCCATCGTCGCCCATATCGACCATGGCAAATCCACGCTTGCCGACCGGCTGATCCAGCTCACCGGCACGCTGGAGGAGCGCGACATGAAGGAGCAGGTGCTGGACTCGATGGATATCGAGCGCGAGCGCGGCATCACCATCAAGGCCCAGACCGTTCGGCTGAACTACCGCGCCAAAAACGGCGAGGACTATGTGCTGAACCTCATCGACACGCCCGGCCATGTCGATTTCGCCTATGAGGTGTCGCGTTCGCTGGCCGCCTGCGAGGGCTCGCTGCTGGTGGTTGACGCCTCCCAGGGCGTCGAGGCGCAAACTTTGGCCAATGTCTACCAGGCCATCGACAACAACCACGAGATCGTCGTGGTGCTGAACAAGGTCGACCTGCCGGCGGCCGAGCCCGAGCGCATCCGCGAGCAGGTGGAGGAGGTGATCGGCCTCGACGCCTCCAATGCGGTGCTGATCTCGGCCAAGACGGGGCTTGGCGTGCCCGACGTGCTGGAGGCGATCGTCCACCAGCTGCCGCCGCCGCGCGAGGGCGACATCGCGGCACCGCTCAAGGCCATGCTGGTCGACAGTTGGTACGACGCCTATCTCGGCGTCATCGTTCTGGTGCGCGTCATCGACGGCGTGATGAAGAAGGGCCAGACCATCCGCATGATGGGCACCGGCGCGAAGTACCTCGTCGAGCGGACGGGCGTGTTCAAGCCTGCCCGCGTCAATGTCGACGAGCTCGGCCCCGGCGAGTTCGGCTTCTTCACCGGCTCGATCAAGGAAGTGGCCGACACCCGCGTCGGCGACACCATCACCGAGGATCGCCGCCCGACCGCCAAGGCGCTTCCCGGCTTCAAGCCGGCGCAGCCGGTGGTGTTCTGCGGCCTGTTCCCGGTCGATGCCGCCGATTTCGAGGATCTGCGCGCCGCCGTCGGCAAATTGCGGCTCAACGATGCGAGCTTTTCCTATGAGATGGAAACCAGCGCCGCGCTCGGCTTCGGCTATCGCTGCGGCTTCCTCGGTCTGCTGCATCTGGAAATCATCCAGGAGCGGCTGGAGCGTGAGTTCAACCTCGACCTCATCGCCACGGCGCCGAGCGTCGTCTACCGCCTTAACCTCAATGACGGCTCGGTGAAGGAACTGCACAACCCGGCCGACATGCCCGACGTGGTCAAGATCGCCTCGATCGAGGAGCCGTGGATCCGTGCCACCATCCTGACCCCCGACGACTATCTCGGCGGCATCCTGAAGCTTTGCCAGGACAGGCGCGGCATCCAGGCCGATCTCTCCTATGTCGGCAAACGCGCCATGCTCACCTACGACCTGCCGCTCAACGAGGTGGTGTTCGATTTCTACGATCGGCTGAAGTCAATCTCCAAGGGCTACGCCTCCTTCGACTATCATCTGACCGATTATCGCGAGGGCGACCTGGTGAAGATGTCGATCCTGGTCAATGAGGAGCCGGTCGACGCGCTGTCGATGCTGGTGCATCGCACGGCGGCGGAAAAGCGCGGCCGAGCCATGTGCGAGAAGCTGAAGGAGCTGATCCCGCACCATCTGTTCAAGATCCCGATCCAGGCCGCAATCGGCGGCAAGGTCATCGCCCGCGAGACCATCTCGGCGCTCAGGAAGGACGTCACCGCCAAATGCTACGGCGGCGACGTGACCCGCAAGCGCAAGCTGCTCGACAAGCAGAAAGAAGGCAAGAAGCGCATGCGCCAGTTCGGCAAGGTGGATATTCCCCAGGAGGCGTTTATTCAGGCGCTGAAGATGGGGGATTGAGAATTTTATCCCTCGAGTTCTATCAACGGTGCGGCTAAAATGCCGAAATGATTCGAGAATCCAAACCTTTGCGCCTGGTTAGTCTGTTCAGCGGGATTGGCGGTTTCGAGCAAGGCTTGGAGAAGGCTGGATTCAGCACGACTCTGATGTGTGAGTCGGATCCTGTTGCAAGAGCGGTTCTGGCCCATCGCTTTCCCGAAGTTGAGATCGCACCCGATGTGACGAAGCTCAACTCAATTCCCAATTGCGATATAGTAACGGCTGGATGGCCTTGCCAGGATATTAGCTTGGCGGGCGGCATGAAGGGCTTGAGGGGAGATCGTTCCAGTTTAATAGGCGATGTTTTCCGCTTGATTGCAGAAAGCGATCACAAGCCAGAGTACGTCTTGCTTGAAAACGTGGCATTTGCTCTTGATTTGCACAAGGGAGAGTCCGTCAGGTTCGTAACCACTCAACTTGAGCAACTTGGCTATCGCTGGGCGTACCGGATACTAGACACTAGGTACTTTGGCCTCCCACAACGTCGTCGCCGTTTGTTCGTGCTAGCATCACTCCACGACAAGCCAGAAGCAATCTTGTTGGATGGCATTCAGGGCGAAGCCCGATCGAATTCGCCAGAGCCGAAAATGGTTGGATTTTATTGGACTGAGGGAAACCGGGGTCTTGGATGGTCCCCTGAAGCCATCCCTCCTTTGAAAGGTGGGTCGGGTCTCAGTATACCTTCTCCGCCTGCTATCTGGGATCGTCACACATCGAGTTTCGTCTCGCCAGGTATCAAAGATGCTGAACGTCTACAGGGCTTCGAACGAGATTGGACTGAGGCCGCTGACGCTTTTCCAAAGGGAACTAGAAAAAGGTGGCTATTGGTTGGGAATGCTGTAAGCGTGCCCGTTGCCCAATGGATCGGCCAAAGGATTATAGGCGCAAGAACAGGTGTGGACGACTGGAAAACAGTGCCGCATAGCGATCGCCTTCCAAAGGCTGCATACGGTGGTCCAAATGCCCCGGTTACGGAACTGTCTGTGACCAGCGAGGGGCCGGCACACCCAGATATCGCGAATCTGAGCGACTTCGAACTTAGTGATTTCTATCCAGTGTCAAAAAGGGCAATCGCAGGCTTCACCGGTCGCTTTGAAGTTGCCCCACTTCGGAAAAATCAAGAATTCCTTCAGGACTTGCGCCGGTATTTGAGCCTCCCTAAGGCTGCTTGAGATAGCCCTTCGAGTCTCTGTAATGCTCAAGCGCTGTCACATAGGAAAGCATAAATTCTCTCACACGGCCTAGCATCTCAAGAAGGTCGGAAGCAGTGACCTTCTCGCCCGCCTCCGCAAACGATTCTAGACCGTGAGCTAAAGCATTGCGTCTTTCTCGCACATTTTCAAGATCGCTACCGCCTAAAGTATGCGGAGGCGCTGCCCAGGTAATCGCCAAGCTGTCCTTCAATCGCACGGCAGTTGTCTGGCCAAAGTTTCCGCTGAACGGAAGGCGGTCTTTTTTGGATTCTTCCCAAGACGGCCGCCCCGTCATGAATGGCACGAAATCTGTCAGAAGATTGCCGTGATTAGTTCCTGCCTGCATCCTATCGAGAAATGCCGCCTGTACGACGTCCAACCTCCAGTAGTCTGTTACGTCGCTGGATGGAATATTCTCTAGCTCGATCTGCTCGCGGATAGATCTCATGACGGAGCGCATCGCACTCTCAAGGGCATTATAAAGCATCACATATGTCGTTGCTCTCAGAGAGGCAATCAACTGCCGCTTCTGGTGATAGCTCCTGGTATTTGCTTTCTGACGCTTTTCCAGCTCCCGCGTGGAGTCCAAAATAGCTTCAAGTTCATCCAGTTTTGCCCTAAGGGTAACAGTCTCGTTCATGCCTGTTCTAAAATTTTGTCTCGCACGAATTCAATTCTAGACCTGAGGCGGGGGCCGCTATTGCTAGCATCTGTTCGTACAAGTTGGTAGAAATCTGGCTCATCCAACCAATCAAAATTCGCACTGTCTAATTCAGGACGTTCGCGCAACGCCAAACAGGTTCCCACGGAGATCGCTTCGAATCGGACCCTCGGAACCTGCTGCGTTTTCTCGTTACGAAAGAACGCATTTGCTGAGTTATCGGCGATAAAATTCATAACTCGATCAAATTCCGCGGACATGGCGCTTGCCTCGTTTGGAGTAAGGCCTTGATTATACTTCTTAAAATAGCTATCAATAAACCGACGAACGTCATGTGTAAATAGTTTATAGTAATTAGAGTACACAAAAAATCGAGCTACCAATTCCTGTCGCTCACTTTCCCAGTTTTTATTTCCGCGGGAGCCTTTGCCTGGGGCGAGAAGCTTAAAAACCTCTCGATTTGCGCAGTCAATAACGAGATCGAGGAATGGTCCCTGGTACGCTCCTTTTCTTATTTCGGCGTCACTTAATTGCTTCGATGACGTATTTATCCTACGAAACAGTTCGACACGGGAGCTTTCATCGGTACCTTCTTCGAGGACAAACGACCTAATTGGGCTATTTAGAAAGCGTTTTTTCGTAACTGAGGGTAGTTTGCTGAACTTAAGACCATTTAACGAGTCAAGCTTCTCTAAGTTAACAAGCCGAAAAACATCATTCTTAAAATCGACAAGGGTACGTATCCGTTGCGATCCGTCAACGACCTCAAGTCTCCCGCCGACTTCGTAGAAAAAGATCGGGGGTATGGGAATACGCAGCAGTAAACTCTCTATGAAATACGATTTCTGATCATTGTTCCACTGTAGCGAGCGCTGGTACGTTGGAACATATATATCGCCCTCATCAGGGTTATCGTCTTTATATTTCCGTATTAGCGTGTCCACCGGAAAATCGGTAACCAGGTAGCGGACCTCGTTACGAGCTGTTTCCACCGCATCCTGGATGTCGGATTCACTGAGTTCCTGATTCGTCATAATGTCATCGCATTGCTGAGCCGATGCATTTCTAATGCCACAGAAAACATCCTTTCAAAAGATGACGCTGTTTGAAAACGTTCCCGCTGCCAGACGTCACCTGATGTCGAAGGTGCGCTCGAAAAATACCAAGCCGGAACTCATCCTTCGAAGGCACCTTCACTCCCTTGGATATCGATATCGATTGCATCAGGCCAAGTTGCCTGGGTCACCGGACATCGTGTTTGGGCCTAGAAAAGCTGCCATCTTTGTGCATGGCTGCTTCTGGCACCGGCATCACGGCTGCCCAAAAGCGACAACCCCAAAAGCCAGAAAAGAGTTTTGGGAAGCCAAATTTCGAGCGAACATAGAGCGAGATGCGAGGAAGATTTCTGAGCTAAGTCAGATCGGTTGGAGAGTTATGATAGTATGGGAATGCGAGACGTCGGACTTAGAGTCGCTTAACCCAAAAGTTGCCAGCTTCCTTGAGGCACATAGTTAGATCGACATACTTTCATCCTCAATCTCGCTTCTCCAGCGCTCCACATCGGCGTATCCTCTCCCCAGCTTGGGGCGACGCACATGCGCTCCACCTCGGACACCATCGCCGCGATCGGCCTCGCCATCGGCGGCGCTTTGGGCATCGCGGGCACGTTCGTTGCCGGCGATGCGCTGCGCGAGACGCTGTGGACCATCGATGGCGTCGGCATCGTCGTCGCCACGGCGCTGCTCACCATGAAATACCAGCGGCTCGGCAATGATCTCGTCGCGGCCGGGTTCCTCACCTTCCTGGCCGGCGAAAGCCTGCTTCTGGCCGGCAATGCGGCGGGCCTGCAGGCCAGCGTGCCTTCCTATGCCGGCGGCATTGCGTTGTGGGCGGCGGGGCTGGTGATGGTCAGCGCGCAGGCCACTTTCGCGCTTTGGATACGGCTCATGGCCTCCGTCGCCGCCGTGCTGTTCTCCGTCTCCGTCCTGATGATCCTGTGGGGCGCGCCGCTCTTGCCCATCTCGGCGCCGCTGCCGGCGCTCGGCTATCCGTTCCTGGTGCTGACCTTCATCGGCTGGATCTGGGCCTTGCTGAAGCCGGAGCGTTGAGCGCGAAGGCGATGCCCGCGCCGCTCGAAATCCGTAACAGCCCGTCGGGAAAGATCCTGCCCGCCGTCGGGCCGTTCCTGCTCGGCGGCATTTTCGGCTTCGGTGCGCTGCAGGGCGTGACTTGGGGGGCCAACAGCGGGCATGTGCTGTGGATCGCGCTGCTCGCTGTCGCCTGCCTGGGCCTCGGCGTATTCATCGCTCGCGGCGCCTTCGACAATTCGGTCAAGGTGGTGCTGAACCGCCAGGGTTTCCGCGATGCTCGCGCCGGCGACGTGCTGGTGCCGTGGAGCAAGGTGCGGAGCGTGCGGCTCGCCGCCGGCGGCAAGGGCGCGGCGATGCTCAATTTCGAGCTCACCGAGGAGCCGCCCGACGCAATCCGCTATTCCTCCGCCAACGCCTTCGGCCTGATGCCCTTCGGCCGGAACATCGTGCATATGGAAATCTCCTCGCTCGACGTGCGGGGAGAGGAGATGGTGGACGCGGTGAGGACATTCGCGCCGCATGTGGTGAGGCGCTGACTTTCCCTTCTCCCCCTGTGGGAGAAGGTGGCCGAGAAGCGGCCGGATGAGGGGTGTTCCAGCGGAGTGAGACGTCGGCTTTCCCTGGAACACCCCTCATCCGTCTCGGCGCTGCGCGCCGAGCCACCTTCCCCCACAAGGGGGGAAGGGGAGGTCGCGCCTCGCGCCCACCCGTGCTCTACTTCCCTCCTGGGGGACCTTGCCATGATTCGCGCTCTGCTCGCCTTCCTTCTGCTCACCTCGCCGGCTTTAGCCGCCGACATGTCGGTCTTCGTGCGCAACCAGCGTTCGGACGGCGTCGCGGTCGAGCTGTTCAGCCGCGACAGCCAAAAAGTCTGGCCGGGCGACGACAAGGTGTTCCTCATCCGCCCGAAGGCGCGAAAGTCCGTGCCGATCTCCTGCGAGCCGGGCGAGCATATCTGCTGGGGCGCCTGGGTGAATGGCGACGATTCCGTCACCGCTGGGGTCGGCCCCGACAACGACCAGCCCTGCGACACCTGCTGCTTCATCTGCACCGAGCATTCGACCGAGACGGTGGATCTGGCGGAGTAGCGGGGCGTCGAAGCTGCCAATCTCCCCCCAAGAGGGGGAGATCGGCCAATCGCTACGGTCTCACCAATCACCCCAAATTGCGTCAGCCATTTTTCGCCGCCACCCCTTGGCATATGCGCCCGCCATGTCATCATCCAGCCATCGGCCGCAGGGGCCGATTCGACCGGGGGTTCTCATGTCTTCCACCTTCGCGCGCCGCGTTGCCGCCGCGCTTTCGCTTGCCGTCCTCATCGCGCCCGCCGCCCGTGCCGGCGACGTCACCTTCCAGATCAAGAACAATCATCCCAACGCCATGCGCGTCGAGCTCTACAGCCAGGACCGCGACTATGTCTGGCCGGGCGAGGGCAAGGATTTCTATCTCGACGACGGCGAGACCAAGCAATTGCCGATCTCGTGCAACGAGGGCGAGAAGATCTGCTACGGCGCCTGGGTCGACGGCGATGAAGAAACCTATTGGGGCGTCGGCCCCAACAACAAGGAAACCTGCGAGGACTGCTGCTACACCTGCAGCGGCGGCCAGACCGAGGAGATCGACCTGGAGGAGTAGCTCTTCTCCTTCTCCCCTTGTGGGAGAAGGTGGATCGGCGCGCAGCGCCGAGACGGATGAGGGGTGCTCCAGCGGAGTGAGACGCCGGATATTTGAGCCATCACCTACATCGGCCAGTCTTCTGCCATGCCCCCCAACCCGTAACCCCGGCCAAAAGGAATTTCGCTCGGTCGATGCGCCGTGAGTCGACCGACGCGGAGGACCGTCTATGGCAGGAATTGCGCGGTCGTCGTCTCGACAACATCAAATTTAGGCGGCAAGTGCCGATTGGTCGGTTCGTGGCGGATTTCCTTTGCGCCGAGGCCAAGCTCGTCGTTGAGATTGACGGCAGCCAGCATGCGGAATCGCGCCATGACCAGGAACGCGATGCCGAGCTGAAAGTCAGGGGCTTTCGCGTGCTGCGGTTCTGGAACGACGATGTGCTGAAGGATTTGGATGCTGTCTGCGACACCATCATTGCCTATGTGAGGGATGAGAGTCTGCAACCCTGGCGGCAGCGGTGCATCGGCGTTCCTGCCAAGCTGGAGCACCCCTCATCCGTCTCGGCGCTGCGCGCCGAGCCACCACCCGGCCCTTCGCAGGCTCAGGGCGTTCGAAGCTCGAAAAGCCAAGCAATTGGCTTTTCGTCCGCTAACGCGGACCGCTTCTCACCCCACAAGGGGAGAAGGGGAGTTCATTCTTGACGCCCCTCTCACCATCGCCCTAGCCTCGCCTCAACCCAACAGGAGACCCCACCCACATGGCAGGCACGGTCGAAGGCGAGAAGATCGACGTTTCCTTCAGCGGCAAGCGTTGCATCCATTCGCGCAATTGTGTGCTCGGCAACCCGCATGTCTTCGTGCCCAACGCGCCGGGCGAGTGGATCCACCCTGACGCGGCAAGCGTCGAGCAGGTCGTGGCGCTGGCGGAAAACTGCCCGTCGGGCGCCATCACCTACACCAGAAAAGATGGCGGGCCGCAGGAGAAGCCGCCGCTGGTCAACACCGTGCGGTTGCGCGAGAACGGGCCGCTGGCCGTGCATGCCGAGATCGTGCTCGGCGAGGAGACCTTCCTGCGCGCAACGCTCTGCCGCTGCGGCCTGTCGCAGAACAAGCCGTTCTGCGACAACAGCCACATCAAGGCCGGCTTCACCGCCACAGGCGAGCCGCCGCTGAAGGAGGCGCAGGTGCTGGAGGCGCGGGACGGCCCACTGACGGTCACGCCTACCGTCAACGGCCCGCTCAAGGTTGAAGGCAATGCGGAGATCGTCACCGGCACCGGGCATACCATCGCGCGGACCACCAAGGTTTTCCTCTGCCGCTGCGGGCATTCGGCCAACAAGCCGTTTTGCGACGGGTCGCATAAAAGAGTGGGGTTCGTGGCATGACAAACGCCGCGCCCGCCTTAGCTTAGGGGGAGGACTCTCAGGAGGAATCCACCATGCGCACCATGCTCGCCCTTGCCTTGCTTGCCGTCGCAATGCCCACCTTCGCCGCAAACCACGCGGTTGAGATCAAGGACATGAAATTCCATCCGGCCAAGATCAGTGTCGCCGTTGGCGACACCGTGACCTTCACCAACGCCGATTCCAAGACGCACACCGCCACGGCGGATGACGGTTCCTTCGATACCGGCCAACTCGCCAAAGGCAAGCGCGCCAAGGTCAAGATATCGGCCGCCGGCGCGCATCCGTTTCATTGTGCGATCCACAGCTCGATGACGGGCACCGTCACGGCGAAATAGGAAACGCCGGCGCTTGAAAGACTGCTGCGCAGGCCGGCGCGAGGCCCCCCTCTCTGCCCTGCCGGGCATCTCCCCCTCAAGGGGGGAGATCAGATGTCGCCGCCGCTTTCGCCAAACCGCCAACGTAGCAAGGAGAGCGCCGGCGCCCAGGCTGCCAATCTCCCCCCTTGAGGGGGAGATGGCCGGCAGGCCAGAGAGGGGGGCCTCGCGCCGACGTCTCAATAAAGATCCGGCGCCAGCGCTCTTGGCCCACCCTTCCAACCTTTATCCATCCGCCCGTATCGGCTAAGGGCTTCGCAACAAGCCCTCGCCCCGGACTGCATGCAAAATGACCGCCAAGCCTCCCCCTCTCTTCCTCGGCATCGACACCGGCGGCACCTACACCGATGCGGTGCTGTGGTCGGAGGAAGGCGGCCCGAAGGGCAAGGTGCTGGCCAAGGCGAAGTCGCTGACCACGCGCCATGATCTCGCCGTCGGTATTTCCGGCGCGGTCGACGCGGTGCTGGAACAATCCAGGACCGATCCTGCCTCGATAAAACTGGTTTCGATGTCGACGACGCTCGCCACCAACGCGCTGGTCGAGGGCCAGGGCGGGCGCGTGGCGCTGGTGATGATCGGCTTTTCCGAGGCCGACCTCGCGCGCGACGGGCTGAAGACGGCGCTTGGCACCGATCCGGTGGTGTTCTTGCCCGGCGGCCATGACGTGCATGGCAATGCGGCAAAACTGGACCTTTCCGGGCTCGAGGCGGCGCTGCCGGAACTGGGCGGCTCGGTGTCGGGCTTTGCCGTCTGCGCCTATTTCGCCACCCGCAATCCGGCGCATGAGTTGGCGGCCCGCGACCTGATCCGCGACAAGACCGGCCTGCCGGTCACCGCCAGTCACGAGCTTTCGGCCAAGCTCGGCGGCCCACGCCGCGCGCTCACCACCTTGCTCAACGCGCGCCTGATCTCGATGATCGACCGGCTGGTGGCGGCGACCGAAGGGTTTCTGGCCAAGCGCGGCATCGCCGCGCCGTTGATGGTGGTGCGCGGCGACGGCGCGCTGGTGTCGGCGGCGTTTGCCCGCCAGCGGCCGATCGAGACGATTCTGTCCGGCCCGGCCGCCAGCCTGGTCGGCGCGCGCCACATGACCGGGCTGGACGACGCCATGGTCTCGGATATCGGCGGCACCACCACCGATGTCGCCGTGCTCGACGGCGGCCGGCCGCGGCTTGATCCGGAAGGCGCCACCGTCGGCGGCTTCCGCACCATGGTCGAGGCTGTCGCCATGCGCACATTCGGCCTCGGCGGCGATTCCGAAGTGACGCTGGAAGACGGCGCGCTCGACCCGAAGATCCTGCTTGGGCCGCGCCGCCTGGTGCCGCTGGCGCTATCCGGCATGGTGCATGGCGAGGCCGTCACCGCCGAGCTGGAGCGCCAGCTGCGCACGCCGAATCCCGGCCGCATGGACGGGCGCTTTGCCCTGCGCACAGGCGTGCCGGACCGGCTCGCCGCCGGCCTCACCGGGCCGGAAGCGAAGCTCTACGAGACGATCGGCGCCACGCCGCTGGCGCTTGACCGGCTGCTCGCTTCAAACGCGCAGAACGCCACGCTGAACCGGCTGGTCGCGCGCGGGCTGGTGCATATCTCGGGCTTCACGCCGTCCGACGCCGCCCATGTGCTCGGCAAGCAGGGCAATTGGCACGCCGCCATCGCCCGGCTCGGCGCCGAGCTTTTCGCCCGCCGCCGCGACGGCCGCGGCCAGACGATCGCGGCGACGCCGGAGGAGATTTCCGATCGCGTGCTCGTCACGCTGACCCGCTGGTCGGCCGAATATATTTTGGAAACCGCCTTTGCCGAGGACGGGCTGGACGGCGCCGCCACCGTCGCGCATGCGCTGGTGCAGCGCGCGGTCGACGCCCATCCCGGCATCGCCCGCTTCACCGTCGCGCTCGACCGCCCGGTCATCGGGCTCGGCGCCTCGGCGCCGCTGCATTATGCCGGCCTGCCGCCGCTGGTCGGCAATGGCTGCATCGTGCCGGAAGACACCGATGTCGCCAACGCGCTCGGCGCCGTGGTCGGCCAGGTGCGCGTCTCGGCCGAAGCCCGCATCAGCCAGCCCAAGGAAGGCCTGTTCCGGCTGGCGTCAGGGCAGACGGTGCGCGATTTCACCGAGGAGGACAAGGCGATCGAAGCGGCGCAAGCCGATGTGCGGGCGCTCGCCGCCGATCGCGCCAAGGACGCGGGCACCGACAGCGCCGAGATTCACGTTTCCACTGAGTTCAAGGTCTCGACCATCGAGGGCCAGCGCATGTTCATCGAGGCGCATGTGGTGGCCGTGGCGTCGGGGCGGCCGCGGATTGCGGTGTGAGCGCCTTTTCCTTCTCTCCTTGTGGGAGAAGGTGGCCGCGAAGCGCGCCGGATGAGGGGTGCTCCAGGGAAAGCCAGCGTCTCACTCCGCTGGAACACCCCTCATCCGTCTCGGCGCTTGCGCGCCGATCCACCTTCTCCCACAAGGGGAGAAGGAAAAGGCCGCGCCCCTCTACACCCTAAGCTGAATTGACCCCGCAACCCCAAACATGCCAAACGCCCGGCAAGCCACCTATCTGGAGACGTGCAGATGACCGACCGCATCGAGATCGCCGGGTTGCGGATTGCCCGGGAGCTCCACGACTTCGTCGCCGAGGAGGCGGTAGTCGGCACCGGCATCGACGCGGAAAAATTCTGGACCGGCTTTTCAGCCATCGTCCACGACCTCGCGCCGAAGAACCGCGCGCTGCTCGCCAAGCGCGACGCCATGCAGGAAAAGCTCGACTTCTGGTATCGCGCCAATGGCGCGCCGATCGACATGGAGGCCTACAAGAATTTCCTCAAGGAGATCGGCTATCTGGTGCCGGAAGGGCCGGACTTCAGCGTCAGCACGGAACATGTCGATCCCGAGATTGCGGTCGTTGCCGGGCCGCAGCTCGTCGTGCCGGTGATGAATGCGCGCTATGCGCTCAACGCCGCCAATGCGCGCTGGGGTTCGCTCTATGATGCGCTCTACGGCACCGACGCCATTCCCGAAACCGGCGGCGCCGAGAAGGGCAAGGGCTTCAATCCGGCGCGCGGCGCCAAGGTGATTGCCTGGGCGAAGGATTTCCTCGACCAGTCGGTGCCGCTGACAACAGGCAAATGGGCCGGCGTCAACGGGCTGTCGGTGGCGAATGGCGCGCTGAAAGCGGGCGAGGGCGCCGGCGCCACGACGCTCGCCGATCCAAGGCAGTTCGTTGGCTATCGCGGCGATGCCGCCAATCCGGAAGCGGTGCTTCTGGTCAAGAACGGGTTGCATATCGAGATCGTGATCGACCGCGCCAACCAGATCGGCAGGACCGATCCGGCCGGCATCGCCGACGTCCTCCTCGAGGCCGCGTTGACCACCATCCAGGACTGCGAGGATTCGGTCGCCGCCGTCGATGCCGAGGACAAGGTCGTCGTCTATCGCAACTGGCTTGGCCTGATGAAGGGAGACCTGGCCGAAGAGATCACCAAGGGCGGCAAGACCTTCGTCCGCAAGCTCAACACGGACCGCACCTACACCTCGCGCGGCGGGGGCACGCTTACGCTGCCCGGCCGCTCGCTGATGCTGGTGCGCAATGTCGGCCATCTGATGACCAATCCGGCGATCCTGGATCGCGACGGCCATGAGGTGCCGGAAGGCATCATGGATGCGGCGATCACGGCGCTGATCGCGCTGCACGATGTCGGCCCGAACGGGCGGCGGATGAATTCCCGCGCCGGCTCTATGTATGTGGTGAAGCCGAAGATGCACGGACCGGAAGAGGTCGCCTTCGCCGTCGAGATTTTCGACCGTGTCGAGGCGCTGCTCGGCATGGCGAAGAACACCATCAAGATGGGCATCATGGACGAGGAGCGGCGCACCACCGTCAACCTCAAGGAAGCGATCCGCGCGGCGAAGGAGCGCGTGGTGTTCATCAACACGGGCTTCCTCGACCGCACCGGCGACGAGATCCACACCTCGATGGAAGCCGGCCCGATGATCCGCAAGGGCGATATGAAGCAGGCCGCCTGGATTTCCGCCTATGAGGCCTGGAATGTCGACACCGGCCTGGAATGCGGGCTCGCCGGCCACGCCCAGATCGGCAAAGGCATGTGGGCGATGCCGGATATGATGGCGGCGATGCTGGTTGAGAAGATCGCGCATCCCAAGGCCGGCGCCAACACTGCCTGGGTGCCGTCGCCGACGGCGGCGACGCTGCACGCCACGCATTACCACAAGGTCGACGTGCACGCCGTGCAGGCGGCGCTGAGGAGCCGGCCGAAGGCGAAGCTCGACGATATCCTGTCGGTGCCGGTAGCAAGGCGGCCGAACTGGACGCCGGACGAGATCCAGCGCGAGCTCGACAACAACGCGCAGGGCATCCTGGGTTACGTCGTGCGCTGGATCGACCAGGGCGTCGGCTGCTCGAAAGTGCCCGATATCAACGATGTCGGCCTGATGGAGGACCGCGCCACGCTGCGCATCTCCTCGCAGCACATCGCCAACTGGCTGCGCCACAAGGTGTGCTCGGAAATCCAGGTGAGAGACTCGCTGCAGCGCATGGCGGCCATCGTCGACCGCCAGAATGTCGGCGACCCGCTCTACCGCCCGATGGCGCCGGATTTCGACAATTCCATCGCCTTCCAGGCCGCCTGCGACCTGGTGTTCAAGGGTACGGTGCAGCCGAACGGCTATACCGAGCCGGTGCTGCATAAGCGGCGACTGGAGCTGAAGGCGCGCGAGCAGTAGCGCGGCGCAAGCGGGCGCCGATCACGTAAATGAGATATCGAGGTGATCGGCGAGGCATTGACGATTTTCAATCTACCTACTAGTTGGTAGGCAATTGAATGAAAGGAACCGTCATGCCTGCACGAATGAACCATGCCCAGTCCTCAAACGGCTGGCTCAAAAGCTACTATTTTCTGCGGTTTGCCGTGTCGGCGGCCTGGGTCGCGGTAGCCTTCACCTTCGCGAAGTCGGTTCCGACGCTCGCCGCGGTCATGCTGGTTGCCTATCCCCTCTGGGACGCGCTCGCGAACTATATCGACGCGCAGCGCAGCGGCGGCTTGGGCCGCAACAAGTCGCAGTTGCTTAATCTCGCCGTCAGCATCCTCACCGCGATCGCGGTTGCCATCGCGCTTGGCCGCAGCATGAATGCGGTGCTCGCGGTCTATGGGGTCTGGGCGGTCGTCTCCGGCGCGTTTCAGCTTCTCACCGCGGCGCGTCGCTGGAAGAGTAACGGCGCCCAATGGGCGATGATCCTGAGCGGCGCGCAATCGGCGCTGGCCGGCCTCTTTTTTGTCAAGATGGCGGGCGGCGCCGAGGCCATCGGCATCGCCAATGTCGCGCCCTATGCCGCTTTCGGCGCCTTCTACTTCCTCGTGTCCGCCGTGTGGCTGTCGGTCAGCGATATCCTTCGCAAGTCGCCGCAGGCCGTGCGTTGAGATTTCCTCCGCCGGAGGTTAGGCATGTCTATGGACAAGCCGTCGAACACCGCCGATGACATACTGGCCGCCGCGCGAAGCTTCATCGTCGCCGGCGGCTATAACGGATTCAGCTATGCAGATATCGCCGACGTGGTCGGTATCCGCAAAGCCAGCATCCATCATCATTTCCCGAGCAAGGTCGACCTGGTGCAAAGCCTGGTCAGGCGCTACCTCGAGGATGCCGTGACGGGCATGACGGAGCTCGAGCGCAGTGTGCCTGCGCCGCCTCAGTTGCTGCGCACCTATGCCGACTTCTGGGCGCAGTGCATCGAGGATGCGAGCAGGCCGATCTGCGTCTGCGCGCTGCTTGCCAGCGAGCTTCCGGCCCTTCCGCCTGAGGTGGCCGCGGAGGTCCGGGCCTATTTCCGGTTTCTCTCGGGGTGGCTGACCGGCGTCATCGAGCGCGGCGCCGCGCAAGGCACATTGACGATCGCCGCCGCGCCGCGCGTGGAGGCGGAAGCCTTCATGGCGACCGTGCACGGGGCGATGATTTCCGCGCGGGCCTATGGCGATGGATCGAGCTTCGCCATGATCCTGGCACCGACGCTGCAGAAGCTGATCCCGGCGCAAGATTGAAGAGGGATGAAAGCCCGATACGCCCGCTTCACGCCGCCTGCGCCATGCGCTCCGCGCTCATCCTATAGGAGATCGCCTCGGCGAGATGGATGCGGCCGACGGTTTCGCTGGCGTCGAGGTCGGCCAGCGTGCGCGCCACCTTCAGCACGCGGTGATAGGCCCGCGCCGAAAAGCCGAGCTTTTCGCTGGCGTCCTTGAGCAGCGTCAGCCCGGCGCTATCGGGCTTGGCGATCTCCTCGATGATCGAGGGCGGGCAGTGCGCGTTGGTGGTGGCGCCGGCGCCCAGCCTTTCCAGCCGCTCGCGCTGCATGGCCCGCGCACGCGCCACGCGCTGCGCCACCGCCGCGCTCGTCTCGGCCTTGTCCGGCCGGATCAAGTCGCTTGCCGACACCGCCGGCACCTCGATCCTGAGGTCGATGCGGTCGAGCAGCGGGCCGGAAATGCGCGCCTGGTATTCGGTGCGGCAGCGGTCGCCGCGCAGGCAGCGATAGCCGGGCTCGCCCGACATGCCGCAGCGGCACGGATTCATCGCCGCCACCAGCTGGATGCGCGCCGGATAGGTGACGCGGTGGTTGGCGCGCGCGATCATGCAGTCGCCGGTTTCCAGCGGCTGGCGCAGCGCATCCAATGTCTGCGGCGTGAATTCCGGCAACTCGTCGAGGAACAGCACGCCGTGATGGGCGAGCGAGACCTCGCCCGGACGCGCGCGCAGCCCGCCGCCCACCATCGCCGCCATCGAGGCCGAATGATGCGGGGCGCGGAACGGCCGCCGGTCGGTCAGCTTGCCTTCGCCGAGCTCGCCAGCAACGGAAGCGATCATCGACACTTCGAGCAGCTCCTTCGGCGCCAGCGGCGGCAGGATCGAGGGCAGGCGCTGCGCCAGCATCGACTTGCCCGAGCCGGGCGGCCCGACCATGAGGATATTGTGTGCTATTAAAATCATTTAATATAGCACGTTATCAAGGTAGTGTAGGGTATTAAATTGGAATGCGGCGGTTGGAAACTGACATCATTGTAGCGTATTAAGTCGTACCAAAATCGGAGGTTCCCCTGAAAAGACCGCTCGCCTATTCCTACGTCCGGATGTCCACCGACATCCAGCTTAAGGGCGACAGTTTGCGACGGCAGACGGAGAGGTCCAAGCAGTACGCTGTCGAACATGACCTTGAGCTAGTCGAAGACTTCAGGCTAGAGGATATCGGCGTTTCGGCATTCAAGGGTGACAACGTCTCCTCGGGCGCCCTTGGAAAATTCCTAGATGCGGTGAAGACTGGCAGGATTCCAAAGGGTTCGTACCTTCTGGTGGAGTCTTTTGACCGCCTTTCCCGCCAAAAGCTCAATGCCTCGGTCTCTCTGTTCTTCGACATCACCTCGAACGGAATCAATCTCGTCACTCTATCCGACAACCAGCTCTATAAGGCAGGAGAAGCAGAATTTGCGCAGCTGATCATGTCGATCGTCGTGATGGCACGTGCAAATGAAGAATCGGAGATGAAAAGTCAGCGGCTTTCCGCTGCCTGGGACGCCAAACGAAGGGCTGTAGGCGAAAAGAAGCTTACCGGTCTTTGCCCTGCGTGGCTGGAGCTGTCAGAGGACCGCAAAAATTTTCACGTGATCGACGATCGGGCACATGTTGTCAGACGGATATTCGAGGACAGTGCCACCGGCCTAGGATCATTCGTCATTACGCGACGGCTGAATGATTCCGGTGTCCCCGCATTCGGGAGATCAACCGGATGGGTACAGTCTTACGTCACCAAGATTCTCCAGGCCCGGGCGGTACTTGGCGAGTTCCAGCCACATACCAAACAGAATGGAAAGCGGGTTCCGCTCGGTGATCCGATTCCAGACTATTACCCACAAATCATCGATGAGGACTCGTTTCTTCGAGCACAATTTGCCCGCGGAAAGCGCAGGATCGAAGGTGGAGGACGCAAGGGAGAGGCGTTGCGCAACCTGTTCACCCACCTAGCTAAATGCGGGTACTGCGGCTCTCCGATGCATTTCCTAAACAAGGGCATCGGCCCGGGGGGTGGAACTTACCTGAAATGCAGCCAGGCCTTGCGCGGATTGGATTGTGTTCCGACGGCTTGGCGGTACCAGGATTTCGAAAGGTCGTTTTTCCTATTCGTCAAGGAGATCGATCTGGCTGAGATGCTAAGGGCGTCGTCGCAAAAATCCGAGGTGCTGATCCTAGACGAACGTGCGGTCGCTTTGGCGGAGAAAAAGAGCGAGCTAGAACTAAAGCGAGAACGGACATATGCGCTGATCGACGACGGCGCCATTTCGGTCGAGTTTCTGACAACCAAATTGCGGGAATGCGAAGCCGAGTTGGTTTCAGTCGAGCAGCAGATCGCGGACGTTGATCGTCAGCGGCAGGAAATTCGCGAGCAGCAGTCTATTTCACCGGATGAGCTGCGGCTTTTGATCGACCAACTTCAACAGATGGACGGCCCTGAGGCGTTTTCACAGCGTTCGATGTTGGCAACAAAGCTCCGCGAAATCGTCGCAGAACTCAAGTTAGAGGTGGAGGGCTCCCGACCTCGGCAAGGCAAAGCCGCTGCCCTACTGGATGCTACGGATGTTGACCCGCAGGAGCGCAACCGGCTTTTAGATATCATCGAACGATCCGATCGACAGGCGCAGCGGTACAACAAAAGCTTCACTGTGGTTCTTACAGATGGTGTGTCTCGGCGGGTGATCCTGGAAAACGATGATCCGGCAAGTTTCGTCGCCGAAGTTCTCGTCAACAAAGACGGCGCAATCTCAGGCAGTGATCGCGGCATGCCGATCGGCCGGTCCGATGGGTGGGACAACGTATTCGACGAGCCTGCTTCGGCTCAGTGAGCGAGAGATTTTCTATTCCGCCGAAAGGCCTTGCGATCTCATCGCCATAAATAGGCCGTCGGGTTACCCGGCTATCTTCTCAGAACCTCCAGAACCACCTTTTCCGATTTTCTCAGTTTCCCATTCGACATCGGTTTTCGAGCGGTGCCGACGGCTTATCCTCGCACAACTTCGAACACCAAATCCATTTTCCGCCCACCGGATTCCGATGGGTCTATATCCCTTTGAAAAAAAGCCAATCTCATGTTGCAGTCATTCTCAAATCGCTCTCCAACGACCATCACATCTCAGTACGCCTGCTGGTTCGATGACAGGATCAATCAGTTCATCGACGAGCACAAAAGCAGGTTCGATTTCGTCTCAACATTCAAGAAACGGAACGGGTTCTTGATCACGATCTCATTCGATCACAGCCGTCGCATTGCGCGGCTTGAAGATTCCGCCTCAATCGACAGTCCCAAGCTGAAATCGGAGCTGGATACGTTCACCGACATGTACAACCACATCTGCCGGCAACTGATTGGACGGAACTACCATCGACCGTCCTTCGATCCGTCAAAGCCACTAGCAATCGGTTGCCTGGACATGAACGGATCGAGATACTGGAGAGCGATGGGAGAGCTGGAGAACCCGCATATACATTCGATCTGGATTTTCAGAGATGAAGTTCGAGAGCGTTTTCAAAAACTGTTAGCCGACAAACAATGGTTTCAAGCGTTCAAGGAACGGTTCTCGATTAGGGAGATGGATATCCAGGCTCTCGATCACGATCATCGAAATTCGACGGGTGAGGGTCGTGCGACTTCGTACATAGCGAAATTCATAGGGCACAATAATTCAGAGCTGTTGGTCAGTGACGATTTTAGGGTGTTGCCGATCAATCGTTGAGGAGATTCAATTGATTAATCCAGTCGAGGGCAGCGCCGTGATTTCAGTCACGCTGAGCGAGGTCGCCAACTACGTTAGCAATCATTGCAAGGCCAATGACACGCCAGAACAGACGCTTAACCGGCTGTTCCACAAACATCTGAATGGTAAGGCGCTATGGAACAAGAATGTGCCGCAGCTAAATTCAGAAAATACAACCGTAGCGGTCGAATACAGGTCGAAACAGGCTCTTGCTGAGCTTGCCAACCCCAATGGCGAGTGCCGTGACAGTGATGGTCCCATGGTCATCGCATCATACCTAGGATCCGATTATCTGTTAGATGGCAATCATCGCGGCCGGGCTTGGAAGCAATCCCAGGCGAAGGGCAACCACATGACTTATATCATCACGGTGGGTGATCCGGGTAAGGTCGAATCCGATCCCGATGAGACTACCACCTAGCCAATTAGGGGTGTCCTACAAGAATTAGCTATTTTTTCTTCAGGGGGACTTGCGCTGACAACTTGTCGCACCTATCTACCCGTTCCGCCTCCAGGGACACCCCTGCTAGGCGCCAACGGAGGGACTCGAAACGCATGGCAGGATCTTCATCCTCGAAAACTCAACTCGGCAAACTTGGCCTTAAGGCCTCAAAGGAATACTCCAGCGACATATATGTGTACGCTGGAACGATAGACGAAAAAGGGTACGAAGCGCTTCGCAAGGAAGTGCTATTTGCCCAAAGATCAGACAACGTCATACTAGTTCTGATCACCACCGGCGGCTCTGATACCGCTGCTTTCAAGATCTCCAGACTTTTTCAAACGCTCTACGACAACTTCGATATCTTCATTCCGGCTCAGTGCAAAAGTGCCGGAACGATCGTTGCGCTTGGCGCCAATCGACTATTGATGTCTCCATTCGCGGAACTCGGGCCGATTGATGCGCAAGGATTGCAACGAGATGAACTCGGAATCGTGGATTCCAGTTTGTCCACACAAGCCTCTCTTGAAGCCGTCATGCAGGCGTCAGCCAAGTTCTTCGAAACTTCCGTTGTCAATCTCATCGCGCTTAGTCAGGGCAGTATCAGCTTCAGGCTCGCTTCGGAAATATGCGGATCAATGGCGACCAGCATCGTGTCGCCGCTGGTTGCAAGGATAGACCCTGCAGTTCTCGGCAGACAGAAACGCGGAACGGAGCAGGGAATCAGGTACGGAAGCCAATTGGCATCAGTGTCAGGCAATGCTGACGAAGGTACGGTGATCAGCTTAGCTCAGGGCTATCCTTGTCATGATTTCGTGATCGACTTCGCGCAAGCGACGTCCCTATTCCGGTATGTTCAGCTGGCAGAAGGCGCTCTCTTAGCGTTGGCAAATGAGCTTGGCGACGGGGTCCGCCAACCATCCGAGGGGGTCATAAACATTAGGACCCTTCACAGAACAAAGCTGCCGATGGCTCCTGAGACGCCGGATTGCGACCAGGGGCCAAAAGACTCCGGCTCGATACCCGACGACGACGGGTGGATTCCGGACAATGACGAGATGCCAGACTGTGGCATCGAAACTGTGCCGTATCCCGGCTGGTCTGACGGGCCAGAAGGTCGGCGGCAGGCATAACTCTCCCAATTTGGTTGAACTCAGGGTTTCGCCCTTACGGGGCGAAGCCCCTTCAGCTTGCGCAAAACAAAGGGAGATTTCATGGACATTCTTAAAGAGCCCGCCGTTACTCACGAGGCAACTGACCCAACCGCACTTGGTGACATCGATGCGTTGCCTAGACCCGGCAAAACACAGCGAACATTTAACGAGCAAACATATTTCGCCACGATCGATCCAAACGATCAGCCCGTTAAAGTCGTCATCCCACCTGAAAACGTCCTGCTTCCGCCAAAACGTAAGGGAGGCAAGAAAAAGTCACCTATCACCGCACACCTGATCATTGGTTTCGACACCGAATATCAGTCCCGAGAGCCGGTCGGTCCGACCAAGGCCGAAGCCGCGGGCGCCCAGAACGAAATCCTCTCCTATCAGTTCTGCGCAAGGCTGATCACCCAAGACCAACGGGACGAAACGCCGGTCCAGTCCAGCGGGATCATAATTCCCAACGAAGGACAGCGGTGGCTTCTGCGAGATTTCATCGCGGCAGCTATCGGCACGTTCATCGGTGAGCATCCGGACAACAAGGTGCCAACCGATATCTACCTGGTCGGGCATTTCACCCGGGCAGACTTGCCGATGTTCGACGAATTTGCCGACGAGGCAAAAAGCACGATGAGCAACGTGCGCAGCACGTTCGTGTCGATCGACCGAGCTATTCCAATGGAGTTAGTCGATGAGCAGGGGCAGGAGATCGCCGAATTCAAGATCAGGATAAGGGACACGATCCTTCTGGCTCCCGCCAACGCGAAGCAGCTGGCAGATGTCGGCAAGATGCTCGGCTTCAACAAGATCGAACTGGCGGGCACAGCGGCGAAAGAACGAGAAATCAAGTCGCAGATGAAGCGATTTCGGGCGGAAAACTGGCCACTCTTCCGCGAATACGCGATCCGAGACGCGGACATCTGCACGCAGTATGCCGAGCAGCTGATCCGCCAGTACGACGAGCTATTCGGGAAGTTCGCCATGCCTCTGACGCTAACCTCGTTCGGTTCCAAATTGGCAATCTCACAATGGGAGCAAAAGGGATGGAACCCCGATGACGTGCTGGGCCGCGAGGAGAAAAAGGTCCAATCGTTCAGCAAAAAGCTCGGTTATTCAGTTACCAAGACGATCCATCCTCACCAGGAACTGGTCTACTACGAGCTGGATTTCGTGTCAGAGGCGTATCATGGCGGTCGAAACGAGCAGTTCATGTACGGGATCTGCGATGAGGGGACCTGGCGGGACCACGATCTAAGCTCAGCCTATCCAACGGCGATGACGCTTCTGTGCAAGCCGGTCTGGGAGAAGATAGAGAGGGATGTAGCAATCGACAAAATCGACGCGCTGGACCTCGCTTACGCATCAGTCGATTTCGAATTTCCACAATCGGTCCGGTTTCCTACTCTGCCAGTTCGAACGGCCAACGGGATTATCTTCCCACGAAAGGGACGTGCCTGTTGTGCGGCTCCCGAATTGGCCCTGGCGAGGCAACTCGGCGCAAAGCTGGAACTTCGTCGTTCTGTTAGGGTGCCTGTCGAACAAGGTGTCGGGGTATTCTCCGACTTTATCAACGACTGCATTAGCCGGAGGAAGGAATTCAAGAAGGGAACGTTCGGCAACCTGTTCTGGAAAGAGGTCGGAAACAGCACGTATGGCAAGACTGCGCAGGGGTTGCGCAAGAAGCGGGTCTATGACCTTCGCGCTGATGACATGGTCGAACTGCCAGAGAGCGAGCTAACCCAGCCATTTTTCGCCGCGTTCATCACGTCATACACTCGGGCCGTTCTCGGTGAAGTACTCAACAGGTTTCCCGATACCGTCCAGGTTTTCAGCGTGACGACTGATGGGTTCTTGTCCAACGCCAACGACGCAGACCTGGAACACGCCAAGGCCGGACCAATTTTCGACTCGTTCAAGAAGGCAAAAGCCAAGCTTGGCCGTGACGATCCACCCATGGAGGTCAAACATACAATCCGTCAGCCTGTTGGTTGGAGGACTAGAGGGTCGGCAACGCTGAAGCTCGGCGACAAAGCCGGCGAAAACATCGTCCTGCAAAAGGGCGGTATCAAGCTGGACACGCGGGACCTTCAGCCGGAAGAAGAAAACGCGCGGATTGTCGAACTGTTTTTCAACCGGACGGAAGGGCAGACACTGACCTACGAATCAGGTGTCGGGCTGAAGGAAATGATCCGCTTCGGTGCTGATTTCGTGATGAGGACGGTGACCAAAAAGCTGTCGATGGAATTCGACTGGAAGCGAAGGCCAATCGACCTCCTAGACAGATCGGTCGAATTCCAGGGGAAGACCTACACCCACTTGTCATTTTCTTCGGTGCCGCTCGAGGATTTCGACGAATTCCAAAACGTCCGGGAGGCCTGGGACAAATGGGCCACGAATCCTTTCAGGATTCTCAGGTCCGTTCCGGACCTGAGAGCTTTCCAGCATTTTATCGACACCAAACGCAAAACCAGCGAATCGGTGTTGCGGTATTCCGGCAAAACCGATGGCGACCTAAAGAGGGCCAAGAGAGACCTTACACGGGCGTTCAAACACTACCAGGCAGGATTCGATCTGGTCCTGAAGCGTATGGGGAAAATCCGGCACAACAGATTCTGTGAAATCCTCAATGAGGTGGGAATTCCTTGCCAGTTATCCGACCTGGACAATGCCAAGCGGAACACATTCGAACCTCACCAATGGATTGAAAGTGACAGGTCGGTCGCGGCCTTGAACAGGTTAAAAAGGGAATATTTTTATGAATTGGATGTGGATTTGTTTTTGGCCCGGCAAACCCCGAACTAAATTTCAAAGGCCATCATCGTCTCAAATCCCCACACACCTCGTCAGACAGGCCTTCGAAATTTCGCCCGGGCTTTACCTGGCGGTGTGAATGGATTTAAATTATTTAAAAAATAGAGGAAAAGGGGTATATAGGGGTGAATGGGGTGTGGATTGTTTGAATTATTTATATATTTAGACGGCATCCCTTCGGGATAACCATCTTTTTCCGTAATTGTTTCTCTTCCCCACACCCATATAAAACTTTTACGGATCTCCTTTTTATCACTAAATCAACATCCTTTCGACGGTGTCTTTCTACAACTTGGAAGGTCATTCGGTCATCATTAAACGGGTTTACGAGAAAACCCACATATCCCAATTGATTTAACGGAATTCATCAATATTATAACGACATCCCTTCGGGATGGAGTTGATTTTCCGTAGTTGTTTCTCCTCCCACACCCATATGAAACTTCTACGGATTTCTTCTTTTTTTCATAAAATCAACGACAAAGCATCCGTTTCCCATAGTCCAAGGAGGGGGAACGAGGATCACCGTTGACCTTCTCAGCGATCTGACCGGACGCCGTTGTCGATCATCAACGGAAGGAGATCGCAAATGGCATTCGAAGGACTGAAACTGGTAGCAGCCCCTAAGCAGGCACCGTCTGATCCGGCATCCAAGCGTCGGCAAAGGCTGATCATGCAGATCGACCATCAGCTTTATATGGCTGAACCGGAAAACGTCAGCCGGAAGTTCCGTGGTCGCTGGTGGACCATCGATCTGGATGGCAAGCCGACGCTCGCAATCAAGTATGGCAAGGTTCCTCTGGAGCTTGCCAAAGGCAAGCATGCGATAGCATGCAGTGACATGACTGGCGTGATCGATGCGCTGAAGAAAGCCAGGGAAGCCGCGATCGACGGGACGTTCGACAGCCAGTTGACGGCTGTGTCGGAACAGGTGCGGGCCCGGTTCAAGAAGGGCCGTTGAACGCAATTCGGAAAAGGACCTGTCCCGCTGGAAACGCCGGGACAGGCCTTTGCTACGCCTTCTTTTTTCGACCTGCCTTCAAGATCGCCGGCTCCTGTTCGCCGGGATCAGGCTCGCGGAATAGCTGTGCGATGTGAACTTCGAGAGCGGTCGCGATCTTTTCTAAAGTTATGATGGTCGGATTACGCGCGCCGCGCTCCAGATACCCGACATAGGCACGCTCAACGCCCGCCGTGAGAGCCAGGTCATCCTGCGAGATGCCCCGTTCAACCCTCAACCGCCGAAGATTCCAAGCGACAAGTAACTGCACTTCCATTTTCAGGAAGCAATCAGTTGCCCTTGCCGGAAACCACGTAATATAAGACCATGATTATGGGTGAGGAGCTTGGCTTCTCAGGGTATCAGACTTGTTGGGGGAATGATGGACGAGACTGCTTCGCCGGCCGCTACGATCGACTGCCCGTATTGCTCGGAGCCGATCAATCCGAAATCCAAGAAATGCAAGCACTGTGGGGAAATCCTTGACCCTCAGATGCGAGAAATCGAGCTTCTAAAAAGCCAGCGAAACAGCCCGCAGGTTTTCATGAATGCCGGCGGCGGGGCTGCAGCCGCGGCTGCATCGGGGTTTGGCGGTCCGGTAAAGCGGTTCCCGCACTGGATTCACATCCTGCTGGTGATCCTGTCCGGTGGGCTTTGGCTACCAGTCTACATTCTGATGTATCTGTTCCGAAACAAGCGGTACTACTATTGAGGGCCGACGGATGAGAAATCGGTTCCTCAAGGCCTTCAGTCGTCACCTCCCCCACATCGTCGCGGCCGCAATGGCCGTCGCCATGACGGGTTCAGCATTCGCGGATAGCAGCTTTCGTGGGTTCACGGTTTCAGACAGTCCTGACCAGGTCGATAAGAACGCGAAGGAGGAGGGGCTGACCGTGAAGTGGGGGTCTCCTGTGTTTGATCCCGAAGGTAACGGTAAGCAGGCAACGCTCAAGGACGGTGACAACGCGTGCGGATGGATCACGTTCAATGGCGATCAGAAGATCCAGTCGATGGTGTTCGGAGAATGCTTCTTCGGCGGCGAGGGGATGGGCCTGCGTACGGTTACCCAGGAATTCGTCAATAAGTTCGGCGGTCCTGCCGAGATGGAGGTGATCTCCGACCCAATGTGCAAGGACGCGGAGCCGTTTCGGTTTAAAGGTAAGACGTCGGAAGGTGAACAGTTCCGGATCGAGCAGAGCTGCGCCAACTGGAAGTTGGAGGTCGTGGTCGAAATCAAACCGGGTTCGGGTAAGGGTCTGAAGTTCTAGGCCAGCCCGCGCTACGTTCACTAATTTCCCAACATTGAATCGACAGACATTCGCTGTTCGCGTTAGAGATATGGCCGGGGTGTTGGGGCTATGTTTCGCGTTTCTATCTTCCGTGTACTGTTGATTGTTGTATCGGCTTTGCTGGGTCCCCCAGCAGCCCGCGCCGGCTTGCAATTCGAAGCTGGGGAAGTCACGGGCGGGTTCCATTACGTGGTAGTCTCGGGCGACTTCGCTTTCCAAGAAGACCTGTCTGCTTTCGAAAACCTCGTCCGGGCCAACGGGGCAGTCGCTGTCACTTTCAAATCCCCTGGCGGAAACATCTACAAGGCGATTGAGCTCGGCCGGCTTATCCGCAGACTGGGCCTCAGCACGATCCAGTTCAGGGCCGGCGAGTGTGCTTCGGCTTGCTCCCTGGCGTTCCTGGGTGGTGTGCTGCGTTATGCTGATCCCGGATCAATAGGCGTCCATAAATCGTCGTTCCAAGGCGATGTTGCTCTAAGCACGCAAGATGCGGTTTCCGCCGTTCAGCAGATCACCGCCGACGTCATCACATACATGATCGAAATGGGCGTTGATCCTGCGCTACTGCAGCTTTCGCTACAGTATGACAGCAACGACATTCGCTATCTGTCAATGAGCGAGATGCTGAAGTACCGGGTCGTTACCTCCTCGCCTGGCGGTGACCGACCGGTCGTGGCGAGTCAGGCGCCATCCTACACCCCACCTCCGCCTGAGCCGGCACCTCCGACCGTTGCCTCCCAACCTCCACCAACTGCAAGTCCATCGCTCTCAATTCCCGATGCCCGTTCGGGCCGTGTCGGTCATCCCAGGGGGTCTGCGCCGCTAAAGGCACTGCCAGAACCGAGGTCAACCAATGTGGCTGTGCTGAGAAACGGAATCGCAGTCTCGATCATCGGCAATGCCGGTCGTTGGTATCGCGTCCAGGTCGGAAACAAGATCGGCTACATGCACGACACTTGGATTCATGTCGATCAGTACGACGGCGGGCCATTTGGGCGGCGTCATATCCAAGTCAAGAGCTTCGATAACTATGCCGAAGCCGAGGCCTATGTGCGCTCCGCATCGATCCCCCTCTCAGCCTATCTTGCCAACAATGGGTGGTTTGCTATCACGCTAAGTGACACATACGACGAGCCGATGGCCAAGGGTCTTGTCGGGGAGATGAAGGCGAGAGGCGCAATCCCAGACGACGCCTATTCGACGTTCGGCAATACCTACGTTCGCAAGGTGTGCTGTCAATAGCCGAAACCGACCGCCTACTGACGGGTTCTGCCGTGCAGAAGTTCGCACAGTGATGAGATTGCTTGGTCAATTCCCGGCTCATTTCGCTTATAGAAAACCCGCGTCCCGACCTTCGTAGCGGAGACCAGCTCGGCCTCTAACAGCCGGCGCATGTGCAGGCTGACCGACTCTTGCGTGATGCAGAGACGGCCGCAGATCAGCTTGTTGGTCAGGCCGGTCTGTCGAGCGTTGGGAACATCGGGAAAATACAGCTCGGGCCAGTTGAGAAAATCGAGGATCTTGAGCCTGCTTTCGCAAGCCAGGGCCTTGATTACGCGAGCGTCCATTGCCGTTCTCCATCAGTTCGTCCGATGGGCGGCGCTATCCTCAAGCAAGCGGATGTCGACAACGGCGGCTCGAAACCCGATTTCGGTCAGGTCGCCGCTTCGAGAGCTCGAAAATCCGAACTACCTCATTCGTCAGCTGCCGAGAGAGGCCCGATCTGCCGAGCACATCCGCTTAGCTTTCTCGACCTCTCTTGAACTTACCTTCAAAGCGTGCTAACTTACCTATACTTACTCATCATTTTCGGAACAGATTCATCGATGAAAAACGATAGGGAAGTTAGAAAGGCGGTCACCTCGTTGTTGGAAAGTGAGGGTTTTACGGTAAGCTCGGAGCCTGGTGGAAAAGGGTCTCGGGACTTGTCTCGCATTCGGGTTTCGAGAAACGGCGAGGTGTTCACTTGCGCCATCAAGACATCCACTAGTGGCCGAATATCGTTCGTGCGCGATACAGACGGCACCTACAAGGTACTCGACGAAGTGGACCGTGTTATCCATGCGCACCCATTGGCAGGCGATCCCTCCAAGGTGGCGATCAGCATGTTCGAGCGGGCCACCATCCGGAGAGCATTTGACAAAAACTTTAAGGCGCTGACCGACCATAACATGGGACACATACCGTCATGGGTAAATCCCGAACCGGAGGCCGGTTGGCGGCAGACTGGTTCTGGCTTCAAGGACGAAGCGCTTTGGCGAAAGACGGTGGCCCTTTCAGACGGCGCCAATTCTCGGGCAGGCCACCTCGCTTGGGGGACCGGCGATGTGGAGCTGCTTCCGACAGCATCCGATCCCAAGGTCGGGCCGCTAAGTATCAAGCAGGCCAAAGAAGGTCTTGCCGCAATGTTTGGTGTTTCGCCCGACAAGGTCGAAATTACTATCAAGGGATGAAGAGCAAGGAGAAGTGCGGCGGTTGTTGAATATTCGAAGGAACTCCTATCGGCCAAGGAGCCAGCGGCGATCAAGCAGATCAAAGTTAGTGCGCTGAGGCAGGGCCGGGCAGACATAGCGCGTCTTTGTGATGAGACGCTTGCCGACATTTCGGCCATAAAACAAGCTGGCGACAAGTTCGTCACCGAATTTCATTTCGTTTGCAGGGATGGAGAGAACTTGCGCCAGGAGGAAGATGGGCGCTTTTCGACCGGCAAATGGGTTGTCGCAGAGAAGCACGCTCGAATAGCTTCTCGTCATGGAGCTATCGTCGCTTTGCACACGGAGAAGGGCACGCCATCGTACTGGCAGGGTCGTATCGTGGATTGGAGGCCAACTATTTCTCCAGACGACAAAACGAAACATCGTGTTGAGTTCGTTTGCGCGGCCTCAACGATTCCGCTGGAATGGCGCGGGGAAGGGTCAGGGGAAAAAGGTTATCGATGGTCCGACGGCAGCCTCACAGCCGAATTGGATTGAAACCTTGACGGGGATAGCTGGGCGTAGAATTTCAGCCGAGACAGGGTGACGATCCAACGAGATTGTTAGAGCTTGGCCCGATCTAAAAGCGCTCGGAACTCTGCCAAGCCAACGACGCAGTCCTTGTGAAGGCCATAGCCGGCGAATCTCGCAACAAAAAAGCCCAACTCGAACTCCGTGGGCTGATCGATGGAACTAACTATTGTGCGAAGTTTTTTGCTACGTGGATTTGTGTTTGCGAGAAGAATTATCACCTCCGGTGTCCCAGACACCTTGACACCACTAAATGTGGTGCTTCTGTTGAACCTAAGCAAACCGAGTTGATCAAGTTGACGGAATTGTTGCTCTATCATTTCATTTAAGTCAGTACGGCTTTTTTGGTTGCAAAGAGCCCCGCTCAGATCTGCAAGGTGTTTATGCAATCCAGCTGTTCCGCCTAAGGCGCCATCGCCGTACTTCATTTCTATAAAGACCGGCGTGCATTGTCCTGTCCTTCTGCCCGAAGCCGGCCATCTGAGGCCGACCATGTCGAAGCGACCAGAGCGTGCGTCTCCTGCATACTCAATGTCCGTGATGAAATACTCGGTCTCGTTTGCGTTTCTCGAACGGTTGTTTTCCCATGCGACAAGCTGCTGGAATTCACGTTCCAATTTCGGATATTCGGCGTGGTGGCGGTTCATGATCTCCTTGAGATGCGGAAATGACTTCAGCCAAATCTGGCAGTCAGCCTCTGTTCCGAGGCATGTAGGCAATGTGCCGAGCAGTTCGATCTGCTCAGCCGGTGCACTTTTTCCGGCGTAATTTTTGTCGAACTCCGCGCGGTAGCCTCCGAGTTTCTGCTCGATCTTCATGAGATTGCCGCCTCGGTAATAAATCTTAATCGACGTCCCCCTCAACGCGAGCATGAGGGTGTCGTCCTCGCGCACCCGCTTTGTTAGGTGGCAAAGCATCCCGCTCTTCAGGTCGTGAAGAAATTCCTCGCAGATCGCTCTCATTCAAATCGCCTCCCACCGGCCATCTTCTGTTGGTGTGACATTGACAAACAAACTCCCGAACCGATCGGGGAAGAAAGTGTGGATCGGAATTAGCCGTTTCGGACTAATGGCAGCAGCAAGCCTTTTGAGGGAGTAAACGTCGGCGTGGCCAGACGTATGGATTGTCTCGGTCGGTATGCCGAACTCCCTGCATTTCGCGCTGAACTTGAGCCCGGCTTCCCTGGCTAGATAGCCTTCCCATTGTGACCAGATCGCCCGAGCGCCGGTGTGAGCACCCACCAGATGCAGGTCGCTCAACATCCAGGGACGCACGATCATTACCGATTTTCCGGTCTCGTCAGGCAACCTCTCGGGAAAAATGCGACGACCTTTGTAGGCTTCGACGATTGGCGCAATCCCGTTCCGAACCAGCATGCGCCGCTGTGCTTGCGGAATGTAGACTTTCACGTCCTGCCAATCGTCGGCCGGTTTTGGAATCGAGGGAGTTTCGGTCGCCTTGAGGACTTCCGCGCCGTAGGCATCCACGATCAACTGTCGTCCTGATCGTCTGGCGGCTCTATAGACGCTGACGACACGGTCAATGTTCTGCACCGAACAGGCGACCAGCAACATACCCGGTGTGCGGCTGGCAGCGTCGACCAGCCTTTGCTCTATTTCTGCCTCGGTCTCAAACCGACCTTCGTCGTCAAGCCTGCTCAGGCTCGATCCCTCCATCAGCATGACGTCTATCGACTCGGGTGGCTGCGCAATAAGCCGCTCAAAGAGCTTCGCCTTGCGTCCATGAGCGCGCACGTCCCCGGTATAGAAGAGCCGTTTGCCCCCTGCCTCGATGAGAAGACTGTAGGCATCGAAGCCTGAATGATCCATCAGATACGGGCTCACTCGAAACGGACCCAGGCTGAAGGGCTTTCGATGTTCGTAGGCTACTGCCGGATCGGGCGCATAGCCGTCTGGAATGAACGGAGCTGCGGCGCGCATGATTGCAAGCGTCCTCCGACCAAGATAGACATCGATTGGCTGTTTGACTTTCGGGAGCAGGCCCCAGTGGTCACGGTGCCCATGACTGAGGACGATCCCAAGCATGGTTGGATCGGGCTCCTGCAACCCTTTGACTGAGGGCAGCGCGGCGTCTTCGAACTCAAGGTCCAACGGAAGGCCGAGATCGAGTAGGATTCGATAGCCGTCCTGCTCCAGTTCTACGCAACTGCCTCCGATTTCTTTACTGCCACGATGGATACAAAGCTTCATTCCGCCCCCGTTCGAACCGACCCTCACCACTGTTCCAGCAGTTTCGACCTGACCGGCTGGTAGTGGCTGTCACTGCGAACGTCGAAAAGGTTCTCCGGGACGCAGAATCTCTTCCGGATCATTGCTATTTGCGACGAATTACGCAGTCGCGGATCGACGAACAGAATGAAGCGATTGGACTCCAGAGAAAAGGAGACTCGTCCACGAGGCCAGTCTTCGTATTCCGTCGAAAGCAGCTCGACGCTTAGCTTTTGAACACTGAGCCATTTCGGACCGAGACTTTGCATCGTTGACCAGAAATCGAAATGCCCGCCAGGGTGGACGATAGAAGGTCCGTAAATCTCGCCCTCTGCAAGATCAATCGCCTGCGCCAAGATTGCAGCTGTGCCAGCTTGGCCTCTGACAACCCAGAAAAACCCGATCTTGCCGCCGGCCGCCCCGGGGACCACGCCATTCATGATACCTTCGATCTTGGTCACGCTCAGTCTCCACGAACGGTCCAGCCTTCGGTGCTCGTTTGCGACAGATCGACCACCGGAAGCTATACGCTTCAGGCTTCGAGATATTTACACCCTCCCGACAAAAAGACGGCCTAGTTGCTCAAGAGCAACAGGCATCACGCCTTCAGGGAAGAGGGAAAGGACGGTCCGCGCGAACGGCCGCAATCGATAACGGCGACTTACTTAGATGAATGCTGGAGCATTGTTTGAGCGCATCGGCCGCGAAAGGTCGTATTGACAAAGCGCCCGGTCGTCATAGGCCGCGTCAATCATCGTCACGAGGTTGTTCAGATTTCCGGCGATTCGATCCCAGGTAGTTACTGAAACCTGGGCCTTTGGCGCCATTAAGTTGTCGATGATGCGAGAGGGAAGATAGGGATAGCGCCGTTCATATTCCGATCGGTCATCAACGTTGGTCCAGGAAGTGCAATCAGGATAGATCTGAGCCTTTTCCACTTCATGTGCCGCCGTCCAATACAAAGGGCTTATGGACGGAAGCTGGATAACAAGAACGCCGGATTGCTTGTTGACCGTGCCGTTATACATGCTGGAATAGATCTCCCAATCGACGTGCTTCCTTCCCCTAGTTTCCGTGCCAACCAGGACGATGGTCACGCTTGAATCCCGTAGATAGTCATCTCGGATAATCCTGCGAATGCTTTCTGTTGGAAGCGTATCGTTGACGTTGTTCGTATCAACGGAAACGTCGAGAAATAGGCCATACTGGTAGGCCCATTGCTGCAGTTGGTTCTTCGCCCACTGGTCGTTGGCGTGATGATAGCTAATAAAGACTTTATGCATCGGGTTACCTTATTTTCCGTGCGACGGCAGCGAGTTTCAGGATTGGGTCGATCAGTTCATTGAGATTCTCACGCGAGTTGCGCAATTCCTTCAGCGCATCGAGCGGAACTCCGTCTCCGTCAGCGCCATCATCGATCAAACGATCGGCTAGTTCAGCGGCGGCATAGCCGGTGGCGCCCACTGGAATACAGGTTACGCCGAGTTGCCGAGCGATTTCGAACTCACGGATCATCCCGTCAGCGATGACCGTGTCATCGCCAGCCTTCTTGTTGCCGAACAGGAACAGTGCGATGCCTGCGGACGATATTATGTCCTGGCGGTAGGCTTCCCACACTTCCTTCCGTTTCGCCTCGTCGGCGATGTATTGCGGAAAGGGGCGCATCAGCATTCGATCTTCGAGATGCCCCTGGCGGTCTGCGTAAATCGCTTCAAGCGCGCCGGTAAACAGGGCATTGCCAACGCCAAGGCCGATGCCGGTCGCAATTCGGAACTTGGCCGAGATTAATGCCGAGCCGAGAGTGCGCATAAAGCCCGCGACCGCTTGTTCGCCCCACGGTGTGAAATCGCTTGCGCTTGACGAGACGAAGATCGTCCGGCTGCGGTATTGCCGTTCAATCTCAACTAAGATGTGAGTAATTTCTCTATACTCGTCGACCAGTAATGGGCGAATGTTGAACCGCTTCAGATCTTCGAGAACAAGCGCTTGGCGAATTTTTCCGTATTCAAACTCGACCTCGCTCTCACCGTCGCGGCGGGTCCGGTTCCGAAAGATGGCGTAGTGACGACGTTGGTTAGTTTGGAACGTGATCCGCACTCGTGCCAGCACCTGTTCAAGGTTCGGGTCCGTAAAACTGAACCCCACGAACAGGAACGATTTCGACACAAGGTCGCCGGCTAGCGCATTAATGAACGCCCCGCGCTCGCCTGCGTAACGCTCGTAATCATCGCGCGTCGCAACTGCCTTGTCCGGCCGGTCAACATCCCCATGCATCTTGTAGACGATGGCATCGCGCCGCGGCTGTGTGTTCGCTAACTGCGGCACGGCCCATTTGACATCAACGATCTTGCCCGCGTCCTTCAACGCAGTCTCGATCAGTTTGTCGTAGTTGGTTGTCCAGTAGGTCGTAATTGGGAGCTTGGCTAATAACCGATGATTGGCGGTCGGTGGGTTATCCGCCGAGAAGGCGTTTACTATGGCCGTATGGAGGGCATGCCGATTCTGATGGTTTGCGTTCACGTGAAATTGCGCGACTGCTACGAGATCGAACTCTTTCTCAACATCGAGGCGGAGTTCTTCGGCGAGCGGTCGGACCAGATTGGCCCAGTCCACAAAGCCAGCAGGAGCGGATAGTCCAGCCCCAGCGAAGATTGCTGCGTTGCCTGCTTCGATTTCTGCAAGAAAGCTGCCAATAAATCCCTTTATGTCATCCCGCATCGATCGACTCTGCTCTCGCTGGTGGTCGCACGGTCTGGCAATAGGAAGTATCAGCCCCGTCCCCGTGCAAAAGATGGATGTGCAGAGGCGGATATTCAACCTCGGTCGGCACGTTATGCAGAGGTAGATTATCTTCTGGTGTCCGGGTCGCTCATAATCCGTTGCCCATGCGGACTGTCGGGAGGAAAACGGGCTATCAGGAGATAGCCGCCATGCAACACAATCGAATCAGTTCGGCGCTCGGCAGTAATGGGCCGGAGAAGTCAATAGTTGCGTTGCTGGCGCGACAAGACAGTACTCAAGTTCTGTCGATTTGGCAGAATGATCACGTCTGCGAATATCTGCTCGCCTCGGATAGCCGGCGACACACCTGGCATGCGTGGCTAGCCGTACATGGTGCGCACATTCGCGATGTCGCCGAAACCTATCGGTTCCTGACGTTCGCTAAATCACGGCAGATTCTCACCGACGCATTCGGCTCCTGCCCCGCTGGCATGGTTTCGACACTCGGCAAATTCGGACCACATGCTAGGCCGAAATATGCCTATGTCGCCCTACATGAAGTGCTCTTTGCCGGTGGATCGCTGGCAAACCACGTCTGCCAATCAGCAAAGATTCCCGATGATGAGCTTGTTGCGCTGGCTTCAGCCACTAGCCTGCCAGTGCCGGACCGAGTGATCCGCGCGCTGCTGAAGTGCAGGATGTCCGCCCAGGCAATGGCTGAGCTGCTGTGGGTGTTCTCAAGGCTGGCACCGATGCACGGCGAGCAGCAACTGGTTCGGTGCATTGTTCAGGGCCGCCAACCGGCGTCCATCCTGGCCAATCTGTTCAGCTTGGCGTCCTTTCCGGAACCACCATTCGAGCAAATTGGCGGGCTGATCCCGATCACCACGGCAGAGCAGCTGCGGAAAACGGGGGAGGAATTCGGTAACTGCCTGAAGGGCGGTGAGGAACTCGCATACGCCCTCGCATCGGTCCAATCCGGTCAGCGTTACTTCTACCGCTGGAACGGCGATCACCCGACGCTTCTCGGATTCTGTAGATGTGGCCCTACAGGGTGGATTTTGGCCGAGCGCTCCGGTCCGAAGAATTCACGAGTTTCCCCAGCTACGATCAACCAGATTGGTGAAGTGCTGGCCGGTGTTCCGAACGTCTTTGTCGGCAACGGAGGAGCTGGGATGCTTGAGTGGATATGTGCGAGATGAATCTCCGACAGCTACTTCCGTTGTTGATTAGATGATTGTCAAAAGCTACGACGGTGAGGGGCTTCCAAAAGGAGATTCATCTTGGCCGACGAAACGACCAGCCTGATCGAGTTAACCGCCGATATCGTTTCTGCTTACGTCGGCAACAACGCAGTGCCGGTAGCCTCATTACCGGAACTGATCCAGAGCGTGAATTCGTCGCTTTCGAGAATTGGCCAGCCCGCCGAGCCGGAGAAGCCGGCCCAGACTCCGGCCGTCAATCCGAAGCGATCTGTGTTCCCCGACTATGTCATTTGTCTCGAGGACGGGAAGAAGTTCAAATCGCTGAAGCGCCACCTCACAACGCATTACAATCTCACACCGGAAGAATATCGCGAGAAGTGGGGCCTAGCGCGCGACTATCCGATGGTTGCGCCGAACTACGCTGCTCAGCGATCGGCACTGGCGAAGTCGAGCGGACTCGGCCGGAAGGCCGTCGCCAAGCCGGTGAAGAAGGCGACCGCGAAGCGGAAGGGCAGCTAACGGAATTGCGGAGCGTTAACCGACAGCGTCAGTACTATTGAGACTGCACATCCGGATCAACCAGCCTCCGCCCGCCTGACGCTCAAAGACACTCAGTGACGTGCCGTTGCCGACTGCCTCCCCTTCCGAGTAAGCGGCCAGTGTCCAGGCAATGTTTTCCGAGCTGCCCGCTTCGATCACCTGAAGGGTCTTGTTGGGCCCGGCATGCTGAACCCAAATGCCGTGCAACGCCTCTATCGCCGCTCGGCCGCGTGCTGGAGGCCCGTAAGGTGAATGCACTTCTCCATCGTCGGTGAAGACGGCAGCGCAGCCGGCGGCATCTCCTGATCGATACGCCTCGACATACATGTCCCAGATCCCCTGGAGGTCATCGAAGGTCGACATGGTTTCTCCTTGCCGTATGAGGACATTTTAGCAACATCTCATAATACGGACTAGGCCCATCGGACCTGCGCTCGTCTCGCCAGATCACCGCATGGAGTCTTGGTTCCGCTCTGCCGCACTCTAATCCTCATCGCCCTCGATGAATTTGCTGAAGTCCGTTGGTATTTGGCGTGCCATGTCGATGACTTGACTTGCGGTTTTGCCGTTGAGAATGTGCCCGAGCATTCGATAGCCGTCAGCTTCCGACATCTGGTCGACACCGTAGTAGTCGCGCATCATGTTCATGGCGCCAATGAAGGCCATGCGCGTGTCGGGATTCGTGAGCGACACCTTAATGAGCGATTCCGAGAGGATGGCGGTCGACGGTGTCGAAAAATCTAACGTCAATTCGTCTGAGGCGACCGCAGGCGAGGCAAGAGCAAGAGCGGCGGCAAAAAACATTCTGCGGATCATATCTCGATAGGGTTCCTTCCGAAGTGACTCAGTCCTAGCTGGCCTATAGAACGCGAGGGCCGACGATGCCAGCTTGCAAATTGGCGAGCTGTAGCGCCATCTCACGAGTCGCCTCAACAAAGTTGTAGACATGCGCCGTGAAATACCCCCAGTATTTACCGGGGGGATCAATCATTGAAGGCGTTGGCGATTATTTTGAGCACGGCTTTGTTCCTGGCCGGATGTTCAACAAACACAAATATTTCGGATGGCCAACTGGCCGCGCTGGACACGAACGCGCTTTGTCATGCCCTCGCGAGCAGCACAGACGAGCAGTATCGAAGTCGAGTTACGGCGCTTCTGGTTCGGCGCGGTGCAACGGCCGAAAAATGCCTCAGGCTGATACGGACAGACAACGCCGTCGCGACTGGCATTGCCGTGGGAGGACTAGCCGTGGCCGCAGGCGCGGCAGCAAAGAACGGCGGCGGAGGCTATTATGTCCCACGACCACAGGCCTACGGCGTGGCATGGGATCAGTTTTACGGCCCGAACTATAGCCTGATATGGCGTTGCCGGGACGTGGCGACCGGCCAATTCGTCTACGACTACTATTGCGCCGGCATGCCGATGATCGACAGCACCTGGCCCGGATGGTCTGCTTAAGCGATGGACAGGTCTCGGCACGACAACCGTTCTGATCAATGGCGCAAGCGCACCGGCGCAAAACGCTCACGTGCACTGCGATGGGCCAGTGTGCCTCGCCGGCTGCTCTTCGTGACTGTTGCCGCAGCCTGTGCCTTCGCAACTGAGATGGTACTGAAGCACAACGAAAGCTTGCAAGAGATCACGGCCCCATACTTGCTAGCGCCCAAACCGGAGCCGATTACTGGCGTCGCCTCCGTCATCGACGGGGACACGATCGAGGTGCACGGTCAGCGCATCCGGTTCAATGGCATCGACGCGCCAGAGAGCAAGCAATACTGCGACGACGCCAAGGGCTTCGAATATCCATGCGGCCGGCGCTCAGCCAATGCCCTCGACAGCTTCCTGGCGGCCTCAGGGCCGGTGCAGTGCACATTCGTGACATGGGATCGCTATCACCGCTTTGTCGGCGACTGCCGGCGCGCCGACGGCGTCAGTGTGGCGGCCTGGATGGTCGAGCACGGCCAGGCGCTCGATTGGCCGCGCTACAGCAATGGCGCGTACGCCCAGCAACAGGCAAAGGCGCAGGCTGCGAAGGTCGGGATGTGGGTTGGTAACTTCCAGGCGCCATGGGATTGGCGTTCGTCACACGCTGATGGCGCGACCCCATCAAGCCAGCCGCTCGGCATCATCAGCCGAAAGCTGGTCGCACAGAGCGGCTATTCGTGTGAGCCGCGACGGTACTGCAGGCAAATCAGTTCGTGCGACGAAGCCCAATGGTATCTGCACAACTGCTCGTGGGGCGGTAAGCTGGATCGGGACGGCGACGGCGTGGCCTGCGAGACGCTGTGCTAAAGGGACGGAGCTGTCTGCATGGCCGCCGATAAGCCTCCTGTTCAATCGCTAGCTGATCTGCATGCCGAGTTAGCCTTGATCGACGAGGAGATGCGCAAGGCGGGTGTGAAATTTACCGGACGCGACATCCGCGGATGGCAAACCTTTTCCTCGCGAAGAGGGTTGGGGCTGCGGATGCCTTCTCCGATCAGAAATCCAAGCCCGGACGATCTCTCCTACGACGCGCTTTCAGCTCACATCTTCGCCTGGTTCGATCGGCGCTACGGGAAGAAGTTGAACATCGTCTATGCGCCATCAGCCGGAGTTATCGACATCGATGGCGACCTTTTCAGCCTGTCGGTTTCCATCATCTACGGACAGGTGAATGTTGAGGTTAATCCGCAGCGCCTAACCTTCAAATATAGCTCTCTTGTGAAGGACAGGTTTCCGAAAATGAACCTGTTACAAAGCCTCAAGGATCTAACCCAAGCTTACGCAGAGAGCATTCCGCCCGCGCTGTATGTCGATCTGGTGAAGCAATACGGCCTGATCGTAACGACCTACAACGAGATGATGGCGCATCATAGCGTGCCCCTTGTGGCTGAGGCTTCCGTCGACATTGATGCCGGCGCCGCCGCTCTGATGGACGGCATTTCTTTCGGTCACGCGCGTTGGTGTTTCCACCAAGCGGCGGAGAAGTCAGTCAAGGCGCTGCTCCAGCACGAGGGGGTGTCGTACTCAAGACGTGGGCACGATCTGAAGGAACTCATCGAACTCTCGACGAAACTCGCGGGCAAGGTCAGGGACTCGACGATTGCGACTGCTACATGCTCAAGCAAGGCTCGGTACGGAGAGGTCGTCACATCGGTTTCGGAAGCGATTCTCTCATATCGAAGCGCCCTTACCATTATTGATGCAGCTCTGAAGAAGATGCCGGGTAAACGGCTATTCAGAGGTATCGTTGTCTATCCGGGGCCATTCCCAGATAGTGAATTTGACCCCAAAATCGATGGACTGCCTTGATAGGACTATCGGCCCGTTGAGCAGTAGATTTTCTATGAATCGTACCGCACCGAAAGTCGCTATTTGCACGGATTGGTCCAGCCAAATTCCGCGCAATCCTGATGGAAGCGCGTTTTCCTCCATATTCACCGGAGGGTTAAGGGCTACCCAATACGAGCGAGAGCGCTGGGATGTGGCGCCCATCCTTGAGGGGCGCGTTCCTCATATTAAAGGCTATTTTTCCACGCGAGAGTTGCATGGATTCTTGCGTCAGTACGGGCTCACATTCATAGCCTTCAGTCAGGTCGGATGGTCCCGAGGTGCTTTCCATTCAACATGGATGCCGTGGACTCCTGGCAAAACAGACCATTCGGTTAGTCCGGCTGACACTTGGAGTAGTATCGCAGGCAATCTTTACAGGCTGCGGGCAGCGGCGGAACCACCGAATTCAGAACCAAACACCCATGATTCGATCGCCAATTTGGTCGACGCGAGGACGGACCCTGAACGCCTCTCAAGCGCGATCAGCCTTTCGCTGCGCAGTATCGACCTAAGCGTCGAGGCTATCGCGGATTACTATCATGAGCAGCTTGTCAATCTCATGGCTGCAGGCAGCACCAACGGCGAACTTGTCGCTACCACGCTCGACCAAAATCTTTTTGCCCATGTCAATTCGTTTCTCATGCACTTTGGAAGCGCCCGCGATTACCTCGCAACCCTATGTGCATCGCGGATAGGGATGGACTCTCGCATTGACTCCCTAGCTAGGCTAGTCGACTCGCTGCGCTCTGATCATCTGGACAAAGATCCAATACTGGCGGTGTTTACGACACTAGGTTACATCAAGCCCAAGGCATCGCCGTCGACCAAGTTTGAGGTCTCGGGTTGGATGCAGCAAGCCACAGAGCTGCGCAACGAATTCATGCATCGAAGGCCATTTGGAGCTAAGTTCCACGAACGAACGGGCTCAGCTCGAACGTTGGATAGCGAAATCGGTGTCTACAGATATGTTCGCCCAATCGTGGTAACGGATGCCAAGTACGACCTGCTGGATTTGATCGCTAAGCACTATCGCAAAATCGGGGAGCTGTTTGACAAAGCTGCGACGGCAACTGGGTACGACGCCGAGATTCCCACGTTCACCGACGTAGATATCATCTCCATTAAACAGTTATAGCCTACGGGGCGTGGCTTTTAGAGCTTGCAATTGACAACTTGCTGATCGCCTTCCTTCAATGTGCCTTTCCAAAGGCATTCTGAGTGCCTTTTTCGGGTTACCCGAACCACCACATCCCCAATCGAAACACGATAGAAGCCTTTCTCAGTTGCCTCGACATTCTCACCATTGATTTCGACCAGGTAGTCGATTGGAGGGACGGGCTTAACCACCACGGTCACGCGAGGAAACTGTTCCAAATGTAAAGAGACCAGTTCCGGCTGCAGCGCCTTGGCGACCACCGCATTCTCTTCGACACTATCCCATTTCAGATTGACTTCTCCTGATGACCAACGTGCAGTGACGCTGTCTGGACTGACCGCCACTAAACCAGCGGCACCAATCGCAGCGGCAATCCCGGCCCTCGTTTCCTCCCTAACGCGCGCACCCGATGTTTTGCTTAGAAAATCCTCGGCGGTGGCTCGCAGAGCAGCCTTCTGAACGGCCGGCGTAATAACCTCACCGCTCTTGTTCTCCCACGCGGAGATCAAGCGCTCATAACTCAGCTCTTCGGCGGCTGCCGGCGCGAACGTCGCAATCACCAGGGCGGAGGTCATCATCGCCATCCAAAGCGTGTTGATCATTATTGTATCTCCCTGATCCGCTGCAAAGCGATTAGAGCGACCAACAGTCCCAGCAGAAGGATCCCGGCCATGAAAAAATCGAAGCTGACCGAATACCTGTATTGAAGGAACTCGGCGTTGATTTTCTCCCAACAGCTATTAAACCACAGGTTCGCGATCCCAGCTTTCCACGAAATGCCGTACAGGATCGCCTGAGCCAGGCATGTCATGGAGCCAGCGAGTATTGCGAGAGTCCACGGTGTGGGACGCAAGCTTCCTTGAAGGCCCAAGAGCAGTGCAGCGCCGAGACCTATTAGGCCCGTAGAGAGTGTAATTCCGAGTTGAATGATGCTGTCGAGGAGTTCGACAGCCTTCAGAAAGGGATCGCTGGCAGCAGCCTCGTTACATGCCCCTTTGAAATTCTCTGACGGTACAGCAATGAATACCAAAACAGAGGCAATCGCCAGTGGAACGCCAACAACAGTAACCGGACCCCATTTGCCCACATGTCCCCTCCATTTCGAGCCACCACATCGCAAGTCATTGGGCTGCAGACGAGCCCCGGCTTAAGTTTAGGAGCTTTTGCCTTTTACGTCTAAAGAATCGACGACGCTCATCGCGAGCATGAAAGGGCAAGATAGATGTTCTTGGCTGTTTGAGGGTAAAATTGGTTGCCATTAATCGTGGTCAGGCCAGCCGCGTTTAGGCTACGCGCCAGCTCCGAGAATGACAGCGCTTCCCAGCCGGCCGGCAAAGACTGGCTAATTCTGGCGGCAAAGTTGGCTGCTTTCGCCTTGTTTGCGGCCGCCAAAACACTGCCATTCTGCCCAAGCTGGACTCCTCGTCGCTTGGCCTGCGCCAGTGCAGCCTTCGTTCGTTCGGAAATGAGCCTGCGCTCTTCCTGAGCCAGCGCCGCGAAAATATGCAGCTGGAAGTCCGTTGCATTCGGCATCTCGACGATGACGAGGCGGACACCCTTTTCCATCATCGCGGATATGAAGCTGACACGCCTGGAAAAGCGGTCCAAACGGGCGATTAGCAGGGAAGCTCCGGCCTTTTTGGCGGCGTTTATCGCTTTTGCCAGTTCAATTCGTCGATCGTTCCTGCCTGACTCCACCTCAACGAATTCTCCGACCAACTCGCCATCGGCGCCAGCAAATTGCCGCACCATCTGTTGCTGAGCCTCTAATCCGAGCCCGGATCGGGCCTGTTTTTTGGTCGAAACGCGGTAATAGCCGACGTATTTCATGGGGCTCCGTCAAACATAAACGCTGGTTTATGTTTTAAGGGCTCCTCGTAAATGCGTTTCAAGACAACGCTTCCGCTGCATGCAAAGGCTCAGCTCAGGTGGCCTATGCGCGCTTAGAATACATATCAGGTCGAGCCATCCATGGCTCCGTTCCTGTATCTCGCGTCCAGTACACACGACCGTCGCTGATCCAAAAGTGGCTCATACAGCCCTTGTTGCGCCACACCGAGGGCGAAAGGGTCGCACGACCGGTTGCACTTAGTGACAGGCGCCATCGTGGGTTGTGCGGCGGCTGCATGGGCAGAGAGATCACCTCGCCGCAGCCGCATGGGCAACGAAACATCGTCCAGAGAGGTTTGTCCTGATAGACGACGCTTATGAGTTGCCGGGCGCCGATGGAGGCATTCGCAGGCGTCTTCGTAACGACCTCGCAGCTTTCGAAATAGATAGATGGTGGCGGTTCCTTCTTGGTTTCAGGCTCAAGCTCAGGGGTTGCTTCCTGCCGCGAGACCCCGCCTAGAAACGCACGAAATCTATCTGCGAGCCACTTGAACATGATGTTAGGTGATTTTCCCTAGCGCCGGCATGTCGAGCCGGTACCCGCGTTCACGCTTGAGCTTCAGTCCTTCAGGACCGCAGCAGAAGCAATCGGGATCATCCGAGTGCGCGTTGCTATGGATAACCATGTGAACGAAGTCATACCAGATATTGTCCTTCAGCAGGTCGCCTGGGATTTTGCGAAACGGCCGCACTAGGTCCATCAATGTAGCAACTGCGGTGTCCGCTGATGCGCTCGTAAACGGTCCCACTCCTGGCGCCAGCTCTCCGCCACCGACCAGATAGTATTCCTGCTTGAGCGTTTCCTTATCGAGTTTCGCAAGTTCGGGGCGCGCTCTCAGTTCACGTTCGTAGTCGAGCTTCTGTTGCGTGACTACCTTCTGGCAGCGGAGACATTTGCCGTCCTCCGGAAGGATGCAGCTGATTCGCCCGCGATGGTCCCGAAGATACGGCTCTCCGTCGGCGCCGGTGTCGATCTTGCCGGTGAGACCGATATCGATGAATGCCAAGGCGTAGTAGTAGGTGGCCTGATTTAGGAGATCGCGCCCTGCAACGTCGTCCGTGCATCCGAAGATCACGTCTACACCTGAGATGGCATCGATGGCATCCGGCGACTTGTCCAGATACTCGCCAATGGCCGACACAGAAACGCCAGGCAACTCCAGAGATTGAAGGTAGGCGGTCAGCGCCTTTGCCTTATTGCGCTTCACATCCTGGGCGCGATAGCCGCGCACACGGTTCAGATTGGTCACCTCAAGTACGTCGCCGTCGATCAAGATGAGTTCGCCCACGCCCGAGCGGGCCAGTAATGTCGCAACCGAGGAGCCTGTGCCACCCACACCAATAACAGCCACACGCAGCGACTGGAGCTTGCGATTGAATGGTGCGCCAAAAGCCGCCGCCTGACGTTTGAGGACCTCGGAGGGCGCACTCTCTTCGCCATAGATATGCATATCCAGGTTGGCGCCAAGCACAGCCACGTGCCGTACCGCTTCTGTTTGCTGCGGCGTGTCACCCCGCCGTACGCGGGCACGCCATCTTCCACCCGCCCAGAGAAGCGCAACAAGTGCAACAGAGTTGCCGTTGCAGCCGGCATAACCCTTCAAGATGCGCTTCTCGTTGTCCTCGTCCTTTTCCGAGAATTCGAGGAAACCGCCGGGATGATTGTGCACGAAGCCGAGTTCGAGGCCCTCCTGCTCACAACGAAAGTAGACGTCTTGCATCTTGCGAAGATTGATCCGCAGGTGCACCGGCGAGCTGTCGAGTACCCAGTCGTCTTGCATCTCGATGATGTCGACACAGACGAATCTGATTGACGGTCGAAGGCCCACATGATTGCGCTCAAAACGGCGGAACAGGACAACCGCTCCGCGCTCATGGCCTTCCGGATGACCATCGAGCCATGCACTCAAGCATTCGTGCTGCGTGCCGAGCAGGGTGATACGATGTCCGCTCATGTGCGCTTCGCATCCGGATATGCGAACGCCCATGTAATGCGGTCAATGATGGTTCGAATATTGTCGACCTTTGGCTTCCATCTGACGCCGGGCTCGTTCCAGTGACGAGACCAACGCGTGTACTCGATGCTGAGATGAGTACGCGAATCCTGGTTAGGACCGGTTGTGCCGATGTTTGGAATTGGCTTACCGTCCGCACGTGCGAGTTGCGGATGAACCCAGAACATATCTCCACCCGACGTGTTGTAGTCGGGCGGAATGACGTAGAGCACATCCACGGTCGCTCGCAGCTGCCCGTTCGCGGTGTAGATACCTTCAGGCAGTGGAAAATCGCGAAATATGAAAAAGCGTGACGCCTCGTCCTCGGTGAACGCCAGGCCCGAATCTTTGACTATCTGGTAATCTTCATCGAAGAGGAGCGCCATCTTTAGAAGTTGCCCGCCTCGGAACTGGCATCCTGCGCATAGAACTTCTCGATACCCGGCTCTGCGAGATCGATCTTCTCGTCATTACCAACTAGACGGCCGGGAAGATTGCGGACCTTAACGTATAGGTCCATTCCCTCCGGAATACCTGGCCCAACTCTCCGCACTTCTGCGCCAGTGATGAACTGCTCGTCCCAGTGATAAGTCTCGCTTTCGATCTTAAACTGATATTTCCTAGCCATGATTATCATTCCTGCCTTTCCGAGAGCATTGTTAAATATACTATAAAGCGTCGTGATCAACCGACCGGCGAATCGAGTAGCAAGTATAGGCTAAAATGGCACACTTGAACAGACCGTGAACAGGTTTGGGTGCATACTTCCAGCCGCACGCAGGCATGTCATTGTATCAATTGCTGACGGGCAGGTATGAGAAAGTGGTGCGCCGACGAAACATCGGTTTTTCCGATCACTAATCGCCTTCTGATTGGCCGGACTTCGAAGGATCGGCGGCGCAATGCCACTCAGTTGCGATGCAGGCGATTGCGGGGCTTGAGCATGACGCGACACCCTGGCTGATTTTGCAGATGCTGCATCCATCATTGAACTGCTGGCAGGTCGGGGTCGCCCGTATCTTCTCGGCGAGTGTGCCGCTGGCAAAAGCCTGACCAGCAAAAAGAATCGGAACGGCCACCAGTACGGTCATGCTCGCATGAAGGCGTCCAGCTGCTGAGGTCTTATTCATGAGTTTCATCGCGGATGATGTACGGGCAATGTGCCGGGCGTGTCGACGCTGTAAAATGCGATCTGTAAGGGTGTTGTCCTCTCTGAACGCGGAAAAGGCCCTTTCCGGCCAGGGGCAGCAACGAAAATGATCACGTGTAGCGCTTAGCTGCCTGCCGTTCGCGGTGGCATCGGTTATGAACCAATTCCGTGTTCTCGACCGTATAACCATCTGCGGCGTTAAAGCGGTCCAATTCGGAGTAGGCGATCGGCATTGCCTCGTTGCAGTGAGCGCAACGCCCCCCCTGCTGCGCCCATTTCTTCTGCTTCAACGCCCGACGCTGCATCGGTTTGCCGCGTTCGTCGTAGATCAGTTCCTTAAACACCTTCCGACGATAGGCGAAAAGCAGGTCTCGATCGTCGCCCGCAAACTCCCTGAGCTTGCCACGGATATCGGCCAGGACTTCGTTGGCCTTCAGAAGCTCATCGGCAGTGAGCCTGCGATTAGCCACCTAGCTTGTCCGAGTGCACATGCCGCACGGCGTCCTCGACTATGGACCACAACTCAGGCGGACAGGGCTTAACCTTAGAGGCGGTACTGATACGGTTAGGTGCGGTCTTTCGAGTCAGGCCCAAAACAGCCTTCACGTCGGCGATGTGGCATGTTTCGACCTTCTTGCCATACTTGTCGAGAACATAAGCTCGCTCGCGCTTGTATCCGGCTTTGTCCATGCGACCTCCCTACGCTTGCTTGAATAGCATACCTGATCCATGATTCCAGCGTGGCAAAGACTGGGCGACCCGAGACATACACCAATGCGGTAGCCGCCGCCGATCTCGTGTACGAGCCCAGGTTGGTTGAGCGCCTAAAAGGTTGGAGCATCGCGCTCTATGGCCTTCATTTTGTGGAAGAGAGGGCGGCGGCGTAGCTGGCTTGACCTTCTTCCCACCACCGCCTGCGTGCACGCATCACAGAGGGTGATACTCGACCAAGATCTTGTCATCCTTGTCCTCCAAGGTGACGAGCGCTGTGAACGACGTCCGTGACCCGCGAATGGACAACATGCAAACGCGGGTCGTAGCCGTCTTCCCCGTTTCCGAAGAACTGAAGATGTCCACGACCTTGCCGTACAGGGCTACGAGTTCGTCGTTCTCGTCCATCAGTCTTTCGACCTGCGTCTTCAGGTATTTACTATCACAGGTGGGAAGTCCTCCACCCAGATACGCCGTGCCGTCGAATAATCCGGGGGCCGTGAGATACAAATAGCCCGCAAAGCCGACGACCCAGATGGCGACGTGGTACATCGGCTCGGACAGCGCTCGTGCTCTCGCAATCAGATAGCCGGGCGTGAGTAATATCCAGGCTGAGGCGAAATGCCGACCCGATTTTCGCACGAGCCCGGCATCGTAAGCGCTCAGGGTAAAGATCGCGGCAATGGTGATCCAAATGCTGAAATTATCGTCGAGATTGCGGCCGGCATTTTCCCACGCACGCTCGGCCAGGTAGATGATCATTGGTGACAGCGTTATCAGCCATACTGCGGTGCTCGGGGGGTACGGTTTTTTGACTTCTGGCGGCAAAGGTGGCGAAACGTCAATCAGCGTTCCCGTCTGCAAATCGAAGGCCGATAGCGGCTTCCATTCGTTCCCGAGACGCTCGGACCAGACCAGCGTGTCCGGCTCTATGCTGCCGCGCTGCCTCAGATCGCGGATTACGCTCCACGCCACCGGGCCGGCTTTCTGGCCCTGCGTGACGTAGAACCATTCGTTGCGGGGTATCTCGGGAGGAGTCGTGACAGTCGGGGTTTCAACGGGGGCTTCGACCTCTGTTACCACTGGTGCTTCAGGCACTGTTACCAACGCCACTTCTGGTGCGGTTACAGCTGGCGCGTCCGGTGGCTCGGTGGGTACAGCAAGCAGAGCCTCTCGGCGGGCAAAATGGAACTCCACCCGCTTGAGTATGACGTATAGGGCCGCCAACACAGCCCCACCGAGTGAGATGAACAATACGACTCGGTTGCCCTTTTCGAGCGGGTATCCCAGAAGTTTTGCCGTGAAGGAAATGCTCAGAAGAACCAGCAGGAACCAAATGATCGGATAAGTGATCAGCGCCCAAACGAACGCTCCCGTCTCACGGTAGTCTATAGCCGCGCTTTGCTGCTTGTTCACTGGTGCCCCCACCCCGGATGTCCCGATTCCGCTATACACGTTCTCCGTCGTTAAGTGCGAGGCGTCTTTATCTTTTTTCCTGCGCTACTCCCAGCCACTGTCACCAACCTGAGGAACGCCGACTTCTGGAATAGGGTCCGTGCTGAATTCGACCTCCGTTATCCCGAGAACCTAGGAACCGTGCCTGCGCTCCGACGCCGAGGCATAGCGGAATGTAGAGCGTCAGCTCGCTTCCCGTCAGGCGTAGTCACCTTCGATTTAGACGCCCTGCCATTCGCATGGCTGCTACATAATCTGGCGGTCCGCTGCCTGTCCCATTTCGGAGATTCAAAAATTAGCTGCGAATGATCAGTCTACCCAAAGGCCCTTTCGGCTTCGATCGCCGGCCGTTTAATTATCCACACTAATAGCAAAGGCAATCCGCCGGCAGACTCGCGTCATGGCATTCATAGCGGAATGATCGGCGGACGCTTGCAGTAGCTCGACAATAGACCGGAAAATCCCTCTAGACAGTCGCGTATTAGTCGTCCAAGATATAATATTGTCGGCGGTCGCTGTGGAGGGGGGATCAATGGCTATTTCTCGCCGAATGTTTCTTCAAATTTCCATGGCCTCGCCTGGGCTTGCGTTACTGCCCAACCGAGTATTCGGTGCAGCCGCAGATGACTTCGCCACATTGCTTAAAGAATTGCAGAGCCAGCCCAATCTGGCGATTGGAGGCATTGGACACAACGAACTTGCCGCCGCCCGCGTTGCGGGGCTAGAGACAGCACCACTTCAAGGCGCGAAATCCAGCCGCCAAATATCGCCAGAGGCTGTGGACCTCATCATCGCGAGCGAAATTACGGACGAGCGAACATATGAACGTCGCTATAGGGGCGTGATTTGGCCGAGGGGTCATTCCGGGCCGACCTGTGGAATCGGATACGACATCGGTTTTGTAACAGTCGGCGGTCTGCGCTCGGATTGGGAGGGATATATCGGAAAGCCCGTGGTGGACGCGCTAGCAAGTGGCTGTGGCGTGACGGGCACTGCCGCTCGTGATCTTTTGCCTAGCTTTGCAGGAACCGCAATCGATTGGGAAACGGCGCTTCGTGAATTCAAGACAGAGATGCTGCCTCGGTATACGGCAATTGTCGAGCGGTACCTGGACAACACGGATCAGCTTTCGGCCAAAAGCCTGGGCGCGTTGGTGTCACTTGTCTACAATCGCGGAGCTTCGTTTCGTCTCAATGGAGACCGATTCACCGAGATGCGAGCCATCCGCGATCACATGCACGCCAAGGCGTTCGACCAGATTCCGCCTGAGATCCGACGGATGAAGCGTTTGTGGGCCGCTGATCTTAGTGGCCTGTGGGTCCGTCGAGATGCTGAGGCGGCCCTATTTGAAGTCGGACTTGCTTCTTAGTTGCAAGGTGCTTCCGTGCGCCCACTCCTAGTTTTCGCACTAGAAATTCTACTTTCAACAGCAGCGTCGGCTCAGGACGATCACCCCGAGCAGTCGCTGGGGCCTCGTCCGACCACGTCCTACGAGGCGGTTGACGGGCTCTCTCAAACTTCCAGGTATCGCCTTGCCTCGCACCCTGTTGGCGGCATCCTTGTAAAAGCTAATGGGCGCGAAGATACGGTTTGCACAGGCATGCTTATTAGTCCCGAGTTGGTCCTGACGGCCCGGCATTGCTTCATGCAGAAAGACCCGGATACTGACGAGTTGGTTCCGCTTAACCCGTCCCAAGTTTGGATCACACTCGATTACGTGTCCCAAGCACAACCTGATAATCCTGTCGAGTTGGACCCGGTGCCGGTGGAGCTCGGCAAAGGTGACTTAGACTACGCCGTTCTGAAAACCAAAGCTTCGGTTGAGGTTTCGACCCGCAATATTCCTGAAGTAGGCAGCGCGCCGACGCCGGGGGCTGATTTGTTCATCATCCACGTCCCAGTCGGGCAACCACTCCAACTCGACCGCACGGGGTGTCACGCCACAAGCACACCGGTGAACGGTGACTTCCTTCGTCATGTTTGTGACACGCTTGAAAGCAGTTCGGGCGCTCCTGTTTTTGACGACAGCCGACATCTGGTGGGGATCCACATCCGGGGCGGCAAGTCCAGGGACGCCGACTCCTTCAATGAAGCGGTGCTTCTCTCTAGCATTCTAAATGCCAGTGATCTGGTCCGTACGGCTCTCCAACGCCACGGAAATGACACGCCTGCCACGGGGGACATCGCCACGGCAGCGCCCCCCACCGAAACTTATCGGCTGTCTGACGACCCCTCCGTCTTCATTCGAACCGGCGCCACCTGGAGCTTGCAGCCCAACGATGGCAGCGAAGCCCGCCGTCTAGTTCCCCAGAACGATCAGACCAATGACTATATTCTATGGCTGCCCAGCGCGGATGCTATGTTCAGTTTCCCCAAGAGCGGCGGAGCCGTGAAACTTAAGCGCAGCGGAGAAAGCATATGGGAGGACTTTGGAACAGCGACCCTTTCCGCGGCAGAAGCGCACAACTGATTGTCGCGCTATCTGCGCTTTTGGTAGCTCCCGGGACCACCCTTGCGGGTCAAGTAACCGTGAAAGACGGCACAATTTATGTCGATGGAGACGTAAGCTTCGGCGAGCTCCCGCCAGGACTCGAGAGACGCCTTTCCCCTGGCTTGTCGTCCAAGGAGACATCGATGATTCTAGGTGGCCAACCCAACCTCGTGGTTCGTGGAAAATTGATGATGACGGCACCTCGGGCGGGCTTCAGCCGCTTCGTAGCCGTTCACTCACTGCAGCTGGACCCTAAGGCTTCGATTGTGACGAATGGAATTAGTCTCGAGATCGATGCGATCGAGATTGAAAGTAGCGGTGGATCGATTGCTGCCTTCGATACGTCAGCTCCCCAGTCGCCAGCCCCGGTCGGGAATGACGGAAGCCCCGGACAGCATGCCGAGACCGTTATTTTCAGCGGCAAGCTCGCTGATGGCAGTTTTCTGCGCATCGACCTAAGTGGGCAGGACGGACAGGCGGGCGGGGCCGGGGTCCAAGGCCCGCAAGGAGCTACGGGCGCCCGGGGCGCGAATGCGGCCGATCACTTATTCGATTGTGCTCACGGAGGCGGCACTGGCGGAAAGGGCTCTCCCGGTGGAGCAGGCGGGAACGGCGGTGCAGGTGGCAGTGGCGGGGATGGCGGCATACTGATCCTTCGGGGCGACCTCATCAGCCAACGTCTGCAAATCGACTTTACCGCCAACCCCGGAAAGGGAGGGCTTGGTGGCCAGGGCGGTCAAGGCGGCAGAGGAGGCAAAGGCGGCCCGGGCGGCAGCGGTTCAACTTATTGTCGTGGCGGTAACGCAGGCCCAGATGGACCTCCGGGGCCGGCAGGCCAAGGTGGCGCCAAGGGCAGCGATGGACAGCAAGGTCGAATTGCTGCCGAATGATAGGAACGAAACTCGACGCCTGTCCCCTGCTGGTCTCAAATCTGGCCATCCGATGTGGGCCTAGGCGGTGTTTTTGGACCTCAGCTGTTGCGCGGCGTCTAATTAATTAGACGGCCCACCGGCTTAAGCAGCTTATTTTTGAAGAACGCCGTCACCCATCAGCGGGTATTCGTCGTCATTGCTGAGATCGCGCCATAGCCGTAAGCCTGCAGCGCCCGGCGCAGGCCTCTTCGCCCCAGCCGAGGGCCTGCAGTCGTCGTCCTCGGCGAAGCCACCTCGGTACGCCCTGTTGATGAAAGCGTTGGGCGCCTGTGGTCGAAAGTCTTTTATTTTAGATACTTAACGAAATTTGCTCTGTCGGGGAGTGTAATCTTCAGATTCCGATTGAAAAAGTAGAACATTAGAATATCGTTATGAGCGCGGAAAGGTCGAATTTTTGTTTGATTTTGCTGGCCGAATTGAGTTGTCGGCTGTGATCTGTTGAGCCACGCCGTCGTTAAGGCGGCTGGAGTACATTGAGCATCCATCGTTCTAGAGGGGGGTGGGGTGGGGAAAGTTACAATATTCCAAGCCATATTTTTGGCCGGTTGGTTGCTACTTGTTTCAATAGGATCGAGCGGTTGCTCGACTGTATCGAGCTACGCAGGAACTGAGAGCGCCGGCGAGAACAGCGGCCAGGCGAGTGGTGCTTACTACCTGCAAAAGCAATTGTTGGTTGCGGCCTTCTCCGGCTCAGCAACTTCTCCCACGGCCATCGTCACAACCCGCACCGTTCCCGATGAAAAGGCCGAGATGCGTGTCGGCATGAACCTGTCGGCCTTCGCCGACGACGACATCAAGGTAGAGTATGCCAACGGCCTGCTGGCCTCCGTCGGTTCCACCAATATCGACAAGACCGGCCAGATCGCCATCGAGGTCGCCAAGATTGTTGGGCGCTTCCTCGACACCACGCCCGCGGAGCCGGCTGCGCACACTTTTGTCTTCGATCCATATGATCCCGAGGAGGCCGCCCGCACTAATGCCGCGATCAGGAAGATTTATCCACGCGCCTGCGTCCAGGTCGAGCTTTGGCCGGGCCGCTGGAGCCCGGGCTGCGGTCCGGGATCCACTGGCGTCGCCGTAGCGCACGCGCTAGGTCCGATGTCGCCCGGGATTTATTATCGCCGCGCTCTACCGCATCAAGTGCAGGTCAATGTCGGCGGGAGCCCTGTCACCCAGGACTATTTGGCGTTTGCCAACGAGTCTCCGGTCTACCGGGTCGATGTCAAGCGCACGCTTTTCGTTAAACGCCAGACCACCATCGCCTTCACGCAGGGCGAATTGACCAGCGTCCAGGTGGTGAAGGATTCCGAGGCTCTAGCCGTCGCCCAACTGCCGATCGCGATTGCCGACGCCGTGATTGCGGGCCCTGTCGACGCGCTCACCCAAAGGACGGCCGTGCAGAACGCGCGCGCCAACCTCTATAACGCGAGGGCAACCGCGCTCAACGCCGAAACGGCCCTCAAGAAAGCCCAGGCGGCGGCGAACCCGCAGGCGGCCACGGGCAGCGGCCAGAATCTGGACACCGCCGCGCCCCAAGACCTGACTAGGCAGGATATCGAGGACTGCCGCGAAATCTCGGCCGATCCTGCCGTCTGCGCGGGAATAATTCGAAGGGGGCAGATCTAGGGGCGTATCGATGCAGCGTTTTCGCCTGCTTTGCATTCTGGCTGCCTTCTTGATCGGGGTGACGCCTGCCTGGGCGGGTCCGATGGATGGGGGACGTTGGCCGGATGGCTCCAAGCTGCCGGAGGAAAGCACTGGCCAGGAAATCTGGAACGGCACCCCAAGTAGCAACCAGTTGATCGTTGGCCTTTATTACAAGGACCGGGCTGGCGTTCCGCGCATCTGCAGTGGCCTCATCGTTGCTGGGGATTTCATCCTCACGGCCGCTCATTGCACCTGCCAGCAAGAGACGCGATTTCTAGTGACGCGCAGCGACCATCTAGACAATGCCTTCTGGAAGTCAGCGAACCTGGTTTCGCGCTTTTCGGACAACATATGCGCCGGATTGTCCGCTTCGGGCGATGATCTCGCTCTTTTGCGGCTCACATCGCCATTTGTGATCGAGCCAGGCGATCCGACTTGCACTACCTTCGATCTGATCGGAAACATCCGGTACGCAGCGGCTTGGTATGACAGCGTGCCACCGTCTTTTCGCGCTGGCGGCTTCGGGCTCAATGGCGACTTCCAGAACTCGCAAGGGGTGCGCCGCGAGGCGTCGATCAGCACGCTGTCCTTTTACTGTGCGAGCAAGGTCTTTCAGTCGGCCGGATGCCGCAGGTTCAAGGAATTCGTGCTGGGGAACACCGCCACGCAGACGAGGCCGTTCCTTGCTTGCGGCGGGGACAGCGGCGGTCCGGTCTACCGGGTCGAAGGCTCGCATTTCGTGCCGGTCGGCGTCGTTTCGAGAAGCGTAGTTGTCGGCTCACGCGTCTTTACCGCGGCGGCGTGCGGCACCGCGGGCGTCTTTACGCATCTTGGCCGCACGGAGGTGATCGACTGGCTGCGGCAGTTCATCAAGGCTGGTGGACGCGATTGCGGGGTCGTCAAATGAGTTCGGTGCTGCACGACCACCCATCCAGTCCACGGTCCAGGCCAGGGCCTCGCTTGCATCCTCTCCTGGCGCCATTGGCGCTGTTGTTCCTGTTTGTCGGCCAAGTTGCGTTCGCCGCCAGTCAGCAATGCAAAAGCAACGAGGCGCTGACGGAATTTGGCCGCTGGTTCAATCCCTCCGTCACGGTGAAGCCGGGGGAAATAAAACCGGTATCCCATCCCGCCAACTATGTGACCAAGGCGCTGCGTCTGCAGATCAGCGTTGCCGGGCAGCTCGATCCATCGGCCAGGGTGATCGTCAGGGACGAGGCATATCATTTTCTGGCCAGTTTCGCCGCATCCGATCTGCCGGCAGAGGCAGTTGCTGTTCGCGATTTGTGGACCGGGAACCTGCCCGCCAGCGACGTGACCCTGGAATTTCGCAGCCCCGCCTCGAACGCCACCGTGTCGGTGACAACGGCCGTAGCCCTGCCGCCGACGACAACGGGTGAGCGCGTCTTCTCGCTGCAAGGTGCCATTGCCAACTGGAAATTCGCCTACAAGTCGCCGCACACGTCGCTCACGCAGGCACGCTTGGTCGGTGATGAGGTCGGTATGATGGTAGGCGGCAATCCCGACAACCAGCACTCTTGGTGCTGTTCGGCGGTAATTGTGGGGGACAATATTGCTCTGACCAACTGGCACTGCGGCGGCGGCGTCGACGAACAGCATTGGAGCTCCCGGACATGCGCCGCGACCATATTCGATTTCGGCTGGGATGATGGGGCCGTACGCAGGCAGTATTCATGCGCGAAGGTGCTTCTGGCGGATGAAGGGCTAGATTTCGCCTTGATCGCTCTCCGCCCCGTTCTTGGCGGCGGAGGCGTCAACGGCGCCTCCGTACCAGCAAGCGTCTTCAGTGGAACGATCGATGCCAACGAACCGGTCTTTCTCGTCCATCATGCGCTTTGCGAGGAAAAGCGTGTAAGCAGCCAGTGCAAGGTAGTGGAGAAGCAGCGGACGGGTTGGCGCGCAACCAACGGCGACCCCAGCGAATTCTCCCACAATTGCGACAGCGAGACAGGGGCTTCAGGCTCGCCAGTCTTTGACCTTAAGGGCCGCGTCATCGGGTTGCACCATTTGGGTTTCGACACAGGGCCGAACTGCACCCCGGACCATGTCAACAAGGCCATACGAATGGACCGGATCAAGGCCTTTATCGGCCATTCCGATCCGGTTCTACTGCAAGCGCTGCATTGGGATTAGCACGTGTCGTCCAAAAATGGGCAGCGGTTTTGCTGACGACATGAGCGGAACATGAATCCGAAGTGCGTCGGAGGTTTCAGTTGCCTCTGCCCTTTGGAAGCTCGGGAGGCATACCATGGTGAAGTTCGCACTTGCCTGTCTTTATCTGTTTTTGTTGCTTCAGTTCCCGGCCCGCGCCGATGAGATGGCGCAGGGTGGCTCTGGAATCCTGTTGTCATTCGAGGGTGGTCAGGCGAACCAGAACCTGGCAGCGGTCTTGAAGTCGCTCGAGGATGAGCGCGTGCTTGGCCGGCGCGAATATGTCGTCCAGCCAAACGATTCGATCTGCAGCATATTGCAAGGCCTGAACTACCCGCCACCATGTGGCGGCTATGACACCTTCGTGCAATACTTCAACAAGGGCCTCGATCCGAGCCGTCTGCAGGTCGGCAGCAAGATTGTTCTGCCCGATCTCGATTTTACGAAATTCACCGCCGTGCGGCGCTACGAGGGACATCCCGGCGATGACACCAAGGTTGACGGGCTCGAATCGGCCTGGAAGCATCTGGACGCAAGCAAGAAGGCCGTCGGCCCTGCCGCGAAAGTCGTCACTTATGATGCCTACCAGACATTCGTCCCAACCACCTCGGACGACCGCTCGGTCAAGACGATAAAACGTATCGGCGAAAGCAAGATACCCAACCTCGCGGTCGATTTGATCCCGGCCACCCCGCTGGAGCAAAAAGTGTATTCCCTGGCCGACAAGGTCAAGGAGGCCTGTCTGGTCGGGAATTTTCCGGCGACGCTCGAGTATCAGTCATTGTCGAGCTATGACGAGGCCGCGTTAAGCCATGCCCCCAATACGACACTACAGCCTGTCGCGGTTCATCTGATAGACGAACCGCTGCTCGAATTCCCGACAGCCAGCGACCTCGCCGGCAAGCCATGCCGTTGGGGCCAGTTCGACCAACTCGTGCATCATTCGACCCTTCTGGCCAGCATCATCGCCAGCCCGGATATCGGCAACGGCTTCATCGGGCTGGCGCCGAACGCACTGATCAAATCGGTGGAGTGGGTGAAAGCGGGAAACGCTGGTGGCTTGGTTCCGGCTCAACCTGAGCCCGGCCGGAGCATCAGGCTTGGCCGTACCCTAACCGTTACGGCACAGCAGCCGCCCCCTCTGGACGTGTACCTTGCCGCCACGCTGTTTCCTCCGTCCAGGCCCGGCGTTATCGGTTATCTTGAGAAGGCCATCAAGGATTCCGGCCAGCTGCTGATCGTCGCAGCCGGTGAATCCGAAGCCGGCAAGCCGCCTGTGTCGATCTCCGCAGCGTCGACGCAATCGCCGCAGAATCTTGGTCATTTGCCCAATGTCGTGGTGGTGTCGGCCTGTACCACCTGCGGGCATGATGACGTCCAGCTGATGCCTGAAGCTTATTTCTCAGCGGAGGCCGAGGACCAGCCTATCGTGCATGTGGTCGCGCCCGGCGGTCTTGACGTACCAGGATGGATCGGCAACCAGGCAATGGGTGCCGCGCCCGGAACATCGCAGGCTTCAGCCTTTGTGGCCGGCGCCGTAGCCAAAATGATGGGTTTCTATTCCAACGTCTACGCGTCGGCCTATATCGTAAAGAAAAGGGTTCAAACGACGAGCTGGCCGATCCCCGATCCGAAAATCGCAGCCGGGGTTGTCGACCCGGTTTTGATGGCCCTGAATCCCGAAAGCAACTGGATTAAAACGAATGGTCAGTGGAAGCCGGTGAGTTTGAGATCGGCCGAACCGGCGATCATGAATTTTCAATCCGTCGACAATGGCCTGAACAATTTCATCGGCGCCGACTCGATCCTGCGAGTGACCAAGCTTGACGACCAAGGCACCCTGGCTGTGTATTACGACTTGGCGTTGTCGGCAGGAAAGCCGTATGGCTCCGTCGGCAAATTGTACCGGGTCGCGCCGGAAGCGCCCGTCGAACTGACTGCATGCGATGGCACCGAGATCGATCTCACGGATGTCGAGGACCTGCTGGTTAAAGTAGGCTCAGCTTTCGGTTGCTGACTCGATGGCGCCCGCGATTGCACCGCCCGCTTGGCGACGCTGGGCGTGAGCTTTGGCATAATTATTCCATCTCAATATCCAGATCGTCGGCTTGACCGGACAAGGCGGTGGCCGAAAGCCGCGAGCGTGTGCAGGCCGCACTTCATGCATCAGCAAGTGCAGGTCGCCAGGGTCACGCAGCTTGCCATACCTGGTTGAGAATCCGGGCCGCCAGCGCAGCCTTGTCTTGGGGCAGGAAGCGACCATAGTGCTTGGCCACCATATCCGGTGTGTCCTGAATTGCGTAGCTTGCTTGCTCGTACGAGCCAGTCCGCTTGAGAATGTGGGTGGCCAGCACATCGCGCACGTTGTGTGGGCCGTGTGGCAAAAGGCCCGGAATCGCGCCACGGCCAGTGTAAGGGTTGAAGACCCCATAGCGCTGGATTGTTAGGCGCCATGCTTCATAGAAAGTGGTCTGGTTGTAGGCTGCGTCACTGCTGGTCGCCTTCACGGTTTTTACAAAGAAAGTGCCCGGGTCGTCGGCTCCGGAGAGCAAGGCACTGCGATGACGGTCGACGTACGCATCAATGTGTTTATAGAGGTCGCCGAGATCGGGAAGGACCAGTCGAAACGGCTTGCTCCCGAAGAACGATGAACTGGCGTTCTTGAACGCAATGGATGGAATGAGAACCTCCCAACCATGATCCCGTTCGCTCCAGCGTATTTCTCCCCGCCTCATATCCGCAAGCTGACGTTCAGAGCGCGGCAGATGCCCACGCCTGCAGATCATCAACTGTCGCAAATTCTTCTGTCTGAGGCCGAGGTGTAACCCCAGGCGCAACATCAGGAACGACCGTACGGACTCGGCTGCCGCGCGCCGATATAGCCGTTCATCGGGCATCAGCCTTAGAATCTCTTCGGTAATCTTGCGATATTCGCCAACAGGGCTGTCAGACTCAAGGACTGCCAAGATCGGTTCGAACGGGTCTCGATGGACACGAGCAACTCGCTGGATTTCCTTCACTCGGGATGTCGCATGTTTGAAATAGACATCACATGCGTCGTCCCAGTCCCTTCGCGCTCGATCGATGTCGTTTTGGGAGATCAAACCGGGGATTGGTCGAACCCTCGCCCCCAGGTTCGGATGTTGCCGCAGCCAGCCCGTGTCGCGACGGGTGAGGGCAAGCGAAATGCGCAGCATGTCCACTTCCCAGCTCGTGTAGAAACCGCGTCGTCGCTCGCGCCACTGCAAGTACCAGTCCCAGACCGACGGGAATACCAACATGCCGAATGAAAGATCCTGATAGGGTACGCCATACCCCCGCACCGGCCCTTTTGGATGGGCTGCAAGGGCACCGAACATTAGCCCGAGGTGCTCAATTTTCTGAGATGTCGTCTCCTCGCCCCATACCCCGTGACGCTGAAGGCCGAAGGCCGTTAGCGTAGCGGTCTTGAACCGGACGAGTTCCGCCATTTCGACGGCAAGAATGGGCGGTGCGTCGATTGCGCCCGAAAATAGATCGGGATCGGTCAAGGACACCTGACCTGGCTCCCAAGCTTGGAAGTCGTCTGCATCCTCCGCGTCGGCCACGTCCGTTCTGCCGTAGGAAACACCAGGGAACCTTACCGCGTAGCGCTGTTTCATCGCCGCCCTTTGGAAACGGCGATAGTCGGTTGAACCGGCAATGATCACACGCCGAACCCATTCCAGGATTTCTTCTTGTTCCGAAACCGGACGGGAATTGAAGTCGTCTGGGAGATGCCATGCAAGACGGCGGCGTTCCGCTGGCCCAACGTCTTCGAGAATATGCCCGGATGCCGACCGTGCTCGGTGCGGAAGCTTTCCCTTAAAATATCCCTCAGGAAGTCGATAGCGCCGCTCAATGCGGCCGAGCAACTCGAAGCTCGCCACGCCGCGTGGAACTTTGTTCCCGGAAAGCCAATGACGGATCGTGGAGTGATCGAACGTCTCATCGTCCTTCACGATCGCGCGGTGCAAATGCCAATAGCTGTCACCATGGCGCCGCATATGTAGGTCAAGAGCTTCTCGGAATGTTTCTGGATCAACCCATTCCGTGAATGCTGGCGCCGGAAATTCCTCGATGTCGCGAGGTTTCATACCGGGCTTTCGGCGCTGGGCGGCTGTAGATCGATTGTCTCGCTCGGGGTCAGGCGGGATTGGCTTTGCTTGCGACGCTTGCAGCAAAGCCCGTGCCCCTCTTTTGCTTTTCTTCGGATGATCAGTCTGCGGAATTGTTGTCTTCCGGGTCTTGGGGAAATCGCGAAGTGCTCGAACAATAGCATCAAGACCTGGTTCAATGGCCTTTTTTGCCACGCCAATTTGTTCGATTGGGATCCCGCACTGGAGGGCGATTGCCTGCCAGTCGTATCCCCGGCTCAGCGTCGGAGGGCGTATGCGCGTGTTAAATAGATGGACCAAATAGGTTCGAACCCGTTCGGCATCATGGGGAGGCAACAGGGGCGCAACTCGGACTTGGCAAAAGTCCGACAGTTTTCGGACCATCACCTTTGGATTCAAGGTTTTAGGCATGTCGGGGTCGGGAGGGATTAGTGCAGGCGAGCGGTCTAATAGCCGATTCGTTGCTCGTGAGAATCCGTTTCTGAACTGCTAAAGAAGGCAATCACCAGCTCGGGATGCCGAGCGCGTCGATCACGGCCTCAAACCTAGCTGCGGTTTCAAAAAGGAGCTCAGTGGCGGAATCCGGCGGCAATCCTTGCGCGCCGTTTAATTAACCACAATGTCAGAAGGTTGTGGCCGCCGGCGGCAGCCACTTCGACCGCCCGCTTGGCGCTCTCCTGGCCCTTGATGTCGGCGAGATCCGGCAGGTCGCGCGCGGCAAGCTGGATGCCGGCCTCGGGCCGCGACAGCACCTGCGTGCCGCGAAAATGGTTGGCGACGGCGATCAGGCTGCGCGGCGCAAGGATGTCGAAATCCTTGCCTGCCCAAGCCGCCTCCGGGCCGCAGGCGAAGGGACAGATCAGGCCCTTGCCTTCGGCATTGGCGCCGATCGCCGCCGGCAGCGCGCCGGCAACGCCGGCGATGGTGCCGTCGAGCGACAATTCGCCAAGCACCACATAGCCGGCCAGCATATCGCCGGGGATGGCGCCGAGCGCCGCCATCAGGCCGAGCGCGATCGGCAGGTCGTAATGGCTGCCTTCCTTGGGAAGATCGGCCGGCGCGAGATTCACCGTCACCTTCTTCGACGGCATCGACAGGCCCGACGCATGCAGCGCCGCCTGCACGCGCTCGCGGCTTTCGGCCACCGCCTTGTCCGGCAGGCCGACGATCTGCATGCCGACCTTGCCTGGCCCGACCATCACCTGGACATCGACCGGCAAAGCCTCGATGCCCTGGAAAGCGACCGTGCGAACCCGCGCTACCATTTATCCAAAACCCCCGGCCTCAACGCGCCCGCATTCACCATCGGGCCGCGAGCGCGTAAAGTCCAGACAACCATAGATTTTCAAAACACGCAAGAACATTACAGGAACATCTATCCGCGAAGATGATGGATTTCGGCCAAAGCTCCTTCTGGACTAAAAGGCCGAGGCGCGCCCAAGCAGCCGCTATCCCCTGTGCTCTCGACCTGTTGAACAAGGCGAGCAGTCCCTCCGGCAATCCGGGCTGTTGCCGTCTAGGCGGTGATGAAGGCATCGACCGTGCCTGAAAGCGAGCGATCGATTGCGATGTGGGGTGGAAGCCACTCCATGACAGGATATCGGAAAGGCCAAGGCATGGCGAACCGGCGCAAAGAGCCGCTTTCCAGAAAAATCTCATTTACAAGGTCTATGAACCGCCGGCGGTCTCGCTCAACTCGTTTCAAAGTTTGCGAACGAATATAAGCCCGGGGGATTCGTCGCTCCTTCAGCGCTAAGACAGCCTCCGCGATGGATCGAGGGTCGGGTGGAACTGTAAGCGAATATTCGTCATCGAGATAAAGGTCTCGACCACCATGGTTCGGGGTCGTGACAACAGGTAGCCCCGCGAGAAGATACTCTGTGCTGGCGAACATTGGTCCCTCTATTGCAGAGAGACAAATTCCCACGGCTGCACGATTTAGATGCATGTTCACATGAGCCGGCGCCAATCGAACAGGTTTGCCGGTGCTGTCAAACTCATTGATAAACACGTGACCCGGCGCGAGCTCCCTGTGCCGATTTACCCGCGCCCTTTCCGACTCCGTCGTGGATGACCCCACTGAATCACGATAAAAGACAAATGCACAACGCTCGATGCCAAGGGACAAGTCGTGGCGTTTCCACGAAGCCAGTTGCGCATTGTATATTGCATCAAATTCTACAGGGATGTCCTCGAGGGGCCTGAATATGTATTCGGAGGTTGTTGAAGTCTTGTTGTGCAGGACGGCGGCCTCACCGGACTGATTCAAGAGATCAGCCTCGGCTTGTGTGTTGGATAGGAAGATTAGCGAGTGACGGGGGTTCCCAAGTCTATGCAGAACGGCATAGGTCCGGATCATTTTGACGCTGGAATTGTTTTCGATGGACCAGGTTGGCGAGATGAGAAACCAGGCACGGTGACTGCGTGGAAGGAGAGGCATGTGACTTGCCAATCCAAGGGGCGTACCGGACATTCCCGAATAGGATATGAACGGATCGTCCGACAGCAAACTTGCCTGAAGAGCAGGTTGCGACTTCGCGGAAGAGTACCACCCTTTCCGGAGATAGCGGCGATGACGCAACATTGCTCCGACAATCTCGGATACGGTAGGAGGCCGATATCCGTGCTGCAGAGTCAACATGCGGCAATTACGCGGCCGACTTCAGCCGCTTCCCCTCAACGCAATCCCAGAACAGGCTGGCGATGTCGGCGCCGCCAAAGCGCTGCACTTCGCGCACGCCGGTCGGCGAGGTGACGTTGATCTCGGTCATGTAGTCGCCTATCACGTCGATGCCGACCAGGATGAAGCCGCGCTCCCTGAGCGCCGGTCCGATGCGGGCGCAGATCTCGCGCTCGCGCTCCGTCAGCTCGGTCTTCTCGGCGCGGCCGCCGACATGCATGTTGGAGCGGGAATCGTGCTCGGCCGGCACGCGGTTGATGGCGCCGACAGGCTCGCCGTCGATAAGGATGATGCGCTTGTCGCCCTTGCGCACGTCCTTGAGATAACGCTGCACGATATAGGGCTCGCGGAACAGCTGGCCGAACATTTCGAGCAGCGAGGCGAGATTGCGGTCGGCCTCGTGCAGATGAAAGATGCCGGCGCCGCCATTGCCGTAGAGCGGCTTGACGATGATGTCGCCGAACTCCTTGCGGAAGGCCGCCACTTCCTGGGGATCCTTGGTGATCAGCGTTTCCGGCATCAGGTCCGGGAATTCGGTGACGAAGATCTTCTCCGGGCTGTTGCGCACCCAGGCTGGGTCGTTGACCACCAGCGTCTTCGGATGGATGCGCTCCAATATGTGCGTGGTGGTGATGTAGTTCATGTCGAAGGGCGGGTCTTGCCTGAGCAGCACGACGTCCATCTCGGAGAGGTCGGTGCGCACCTTCTCGCCCAGCGCGTAATGGTTGCCCTTTTCGTCGCGCACCTGCATCTCCTCGATGCGCGCGAACACCTTGCCGCCCACCATCGACAGCCGGTCGGGCGTGTAGTGGAAAAGTTTGTGGCCGCGCCGCTGCGCCTCCAGCGACAGCGCGAAGGTCGTGTCGCCGGCGATCGACACGGTGGAGACATGGTCCATCTGGACGGCGATCTTCAACGGCATTTGCGGTCTCCGGGGAACTCAGACGCCCGATATAAGGAAATCGGCGGCGCCTGCCAATCGTGCTCGCTTGGTGCAGACGCTCAGCGGTCGAAGACCAGCCTGGAGTGGCCGAGGAAGGACAGCGCCATTGCGACGATCGAGGCAAAGGCCAGCGCGGCCAGCGGCGGCAGGGCGGGCAGCGCGAAGAGCAGAGCGCAGTAGACCAGGTAATTGACGATGCTGGTGGCGATGCCGACGCTGCCATAACGCACGCCTTCCTGCGCGATGCCCCGGCTCGATGGCGCGAAGGTCAGATGGCGGTTGATCTGCCAGGTGACGCAGAGCGCGAAGCCGATCGACAGCAGGCGCGCCGCCATCGGGCCGAGCGGCGTGGCAGCAAGCAGCAGCCAGAGCGCCGCGGCGTCGGCGACGAAGCCGATGCCGCCGGCAAGGATGAAGCGGACGAGGCGGTCCACTATGCCGCCCGCGAGGACTTGCCCGGTTCGCCCTTGGGCGAGGCCTGCCCGGATATCCCGCGCTCGGCGCGGCCGGAGGAAATCGACAGATAGAAGATGCGCTTCTGCTCGGCCCGGCCGCGCGAGACGGAATCGAGGATCAGCCCGGTCATCATCGACAGCATGGCCAACAGCAGCATGCCGATCGACAGCACCCAGGTCGGCATGCGCGGCACCAGCCCCGTCTGCGCGAACTCGACCAGTACCGGGATCATCAGGCCGATGCTGGCCGCCAGGAAGAACAGCGCGAACGTGCCGAAGAAGCGCAACGGCTGCGTCTCCTTCACCAGCATGGCGAACATCCACAGTATCCTGGCGCCGTCGCGGAAGGTCGACAGCTTCGACGACGAGCCTTCCGGACGGCGGCCGTAATCGAGCGCCATCTCGCTCACCGGCAGCTTGAGCTGCGAGGCATGCACCGACATCTCGGTCTCGATCTCGAAGCCGCCGGAAACGGCCGGAAAGCTTTTGACGAAGCGGCGCGAAAACACCCGATAGCCGGAGAAGATATCAGTGAAGTCGGTCCCGAACAGACCCTTGTAGAGGCGGTTGAAAATGCGGTTGCCGAAAGCGTGGCCGTTGCGGCCGGCATCGTCGCTCACGCCGCGCCTGGTGCCTACCACCATGTCGGAGCGCTCGGTCTGCAGGACGTTGATCAGCTGCGGCGCATCCTCCGGCGCATAGGTCCCGTCGCCGTCGGCCATCACATAGATATCCGCGTCGATGTCGGCGAACATGCGCCGCACCACATTGCCCTTGCCCTGGCGCGGCTCGCGCACGACGACGGCGCCGGCGGCGCGGGCTTTCAGCGCCGTGAGGTCCTTGGAATTGTTGTCGTAGACATAGATCGCGGCCGAGGGCAGCGTCTCGCGGAAGCGCCGCACGACCTCGCCGATCGTCAGCTCCTCATTGTAGCAAGGCAGGAGCACGGCGATGACCGGCTCGTGGCGGACTGCATGCGGCATGTCTGTCTCCGGACGCCCGATCCAGCCTCCGGCCGTCCTCATGCCGGCCCTGTCGAGCCGTTTTACTATTTATTGAAGCCGTTAAGGCTAGGTTTAAAACCGATCCTCTCTCTTCAAAGGCCACAGCAATGGGGACAGCCGAGACCGGCGCCGCCGCCTGGAAGTCCGATCTGGCGCTGGCGCTGCTTGCGGCCCTGCTCGCATTCGCTATCAATGCATGGGCCGGGTTTGGCCAACTGACCGATGCCGGCGGCGACAACGACAATCTGCTGCGCCTCGTCGAGGTCCGCGACCTGCTCGCCGGCCAGGGCTGGTTCGACCTGCACCAATACCGGATGGGGCTGGAAGGCGGCTTCGTCATGCACTGGTCGCGGCTGGTCGACGCGCCGGTCGCCGCCATCGCATTTGCCGCCTCGGCGCTCACCGGCAGCAGGCCGCTCGGCGAGGACGTGGCGCAGGTACTCTGGCCGGCGCTGCTCTTCTGGTCGACCTTGTTCTTCACCGCCCGCGCGGCGCGCAGCTTCGGCGGTGGCGGCGCGGTGCTGCCCGCCATCCTGATCGGCGCCGCCGGCTATTATTTCATCGGCATCTACGATCCCGGCGCGCTCGATCACCACAACGCCCAGCTGATGCTGACCATGGGGAGCCTCGCTTTGCTGCTCGAGGCGCCCTCCCGACGCTGGGCCGCATTCTTGTCCGGCCTCTGCGCGGCGCTGACGCTCGCCGTCGGCATGGAAACCGTGCCCTACGTCGCCACCATAGGTGTTTGCGTGGCGCTGCTGTTCGTCGCCGATCCAGGCGGCGAACGGGCGATCGCCCGGGATTTCGGCCTCGGCTTCGCCGGTGTCGCGGCACTTGTCTTCGCCATCACCGTTCCGCCTTCCGCATGGGGCGTGGCGCAGTGCGACGCCTTCTCGGTCGCGCAGTTCGTCGTCGCGGCCATTGCCGGCGTGGGGCTTGCCGCTATCGCCTCCGTCGAGCCCGCCGCCGGCAGCTGGCCGCGCAGGCTGGGGTCGCTTGCCCTTCTGGGGGTCGTGCTCGGCGTGGTCGTAGCGGTGCTGTTCCCGCAATGCCTCTCCGCGCCTTATGCCTCCCTCGATCCACGCCTCAAGGAACTGTGGCTCGACCATATCGACGAGGCCCAGTCGCTGTTCGCGCTGCTTGTCCGCGATCCGGCGCGCGTGGCGGCGCGTTACGCCACGCCGCTGGTCGCGATCGTCCTGATGGCACGGCACTTGCGCCGCGGCGGCTGGCGGCGGCAGGACAGCCTCGTTGCGGCACTGCTCGTCGTCGCCTTCGCGGTCGGCGCCTGGCAGGTGCGCGGCACCACCTTCTCGATCGCCTTTGCCGTCGTTCCGCTGTCGGCCTGGATCGCCAAATGGCGGGCGCGGGCCGAAACAAGCTCCTCGCTGGGCGTGGCGCTGCGCCTTGCGGCCGTCTGGCTGGTCTCGATGAACCCGGTCTGGACAGGCGTCGCCGCGGCCGCCTCGGTCGCCTTGGAAAAAGACAAGCCCGTCGCCGACGGCGGCACCACGGACATGACTTGCCAGAAGAAGGCCAGTTTTGCGCCGCTCGGCGGCATGGCCGATACCACCGTGCTGACAATCTCCAATCTCGGAGCGCCGGTCCTCGCTTATAGCGGCCATCGCGTCTTCGCCGGCCCCTATCACCGCAACGCCGCCGGCAATCTCCTGGCGCTGGACGCCTTTCTCGGCTCGGCCGATGACGCGCGGGCAATCGTCGAGGCGCATCGCGTCGGCCTCGTCGCCATCTGCCCCGGCAATGTCGAGACCCTGATCCTGACCCGGAAGGCGCCGCAGGGTTTCCTTGCCGGCCTGCTGCGCGGCTCCGTGCCGGACTGGCTCGAGCCGATCGGCGAGAAGGGCAGCCCGATCAAGCTCTATCGCCTAAAGCAAGCTGGCTAAAGCAGTTCCCGAAGGTGCGAAACGGCGTTTGCTGCGCAATTGCATTCCAGAAGAGACCGTTCGATTCTTATATTAGCAATTATGCATAAACGAATATTGGAGGTGGGGCTGCCATTTCTTGTCCAAAGCTGAGCCGGCGACGTGCCAAGCAGCTTCTGGACGATGGAAAAATCGATTTTCCGATACTTTTCCTAAACGCTTTGCTGCCACTCTGGCCATAAATACCGACATCAGAACAGAGGCATGATGCAAACGACGTTTGGCACCGGCCAGCCAGGCAAGGAAAATACGGATCTGGCCTTCACGGATTCGTTGACCGGGCTCGGCAACCATCGTCGCTTCTTCGACAAGGTCGATCGCCTGATCAGCGACCGCGCCGACGATCCCGCGCCCTTTACCGTCGGCATCCTCGACCTCGACGGCTTCAAGCCGATCAACGACCTGTTCGGCCACAAGGCCGGCGACGACATCCTGATCCAGGTGGCGATGCGGCTGCGCGCTTCGATGGACGGCTATTCCACAGTCTGCCGCATCGGCGCCGACGAGTTCGCCTACCTCTATCCGATGGTGTTCTCGGAGGAACAGGCGGCCGAGACATCGCGCATGCTGATCGAGATATTGTCGGCGCCCTATGATGTCGGTGAGCGCACCGCAAGGCTTTCGGCCTCGGTCGGCTGCTCGCTGTTCTATTCCGGCGACGAGACCACCGAGATCCTTCTCAACAAGGCCGAGACTGCGCTCTATCACGCCAAGCGTTCGGGCCGCGGCCGCGTCGTCGTCTACACCCGCGAGATGGAAGAGGCGGCCAAGCGCGTCACCCGCATCGAGCAGGCGCTGCGCCGCGCCGTCTCGGCCGGCGAGGTCGAACCGCATTTCCAGCCGATCGTCGATTTGAGCAGCCGCCGCACCATCGGCTTCGAGACGCTGGCGCGCTGGACGGACCGCGACCTCGGCGTCGTGCCCCCATCCGTCTTCATCCCGATCGCCGAGGAACGCGGCATCATCGGCCCGCTGTCGCAGCTGGTGCTGCGAAAGGCGGCCGAGGCGGCGCGCAGCTGGCCGAAGGAGCTGTTCTTGTCGTTCAACCTGTCGCCCTCGCAGCTCGTCGACCAGAACACCGGCCTGCATATCCTGGCCATCCTCGACCGCACCGGCTTCGATCCGCGCCGGCTGGAGATCGAAATTACCGAGACCGGCCTGATGAACGATCCGGCCTCGGCCGAGAAGATCGTCGAGGACCTGCGCCGCGTCGGCATCCGCGTCTCGCTCGACGATTTCGGCACCGGCCAGTCGTCGCTCGGCCGCCTGCGCGAGTTCCATTTCGACAAGCTCAAGATCGACCGCGCCTTCGTCTCCTCCATCCTCGACGATAGGCCGTCGGAGCACATCATCCGCGCCATCCTCGCAATGTGCGAAGGGCTCGGCATGGATGTCGTCGCCGAAGGCATCGAGGACGAAGCGCAGGCCGACCGCCTCGTCCAGTTCGGCTGCGCCGGCGGGCAAGGCTATCTGTTCGGCAAGCCGGCCGATGCTGACGCCACGCTCGGCTATCTGCGCGATTCCTATCGCGGCGCGCTGCACGCCAAGGCGATCTGACTAGTTCCCCAGCACAGGGGATTTTGACCGATCGGCTCTGTTTGCGTTGATCGCATGCGCTGGAGATTGGCCGAAACGTCGATCGCGATCGTCATTCCAGGGCGGAGCAGGAGCGAAGCTCCGTCGCGAAGACCCTGGAATCCATGCCGTTACCTTCGCCAAGGAATGCAACTGAGCAGAATTTTGCACCGTGGCGGCGCTTCCAAGTCACGGAATGGATTCTACGGTCTGCGCGCGTCGCTTCGCTCCTTGCTCCGCCATAGAATGACGAGGTTGGGGCGGCTTCAACCAATCCCCGGCGTTTGTGCTGATTTCACGGAAATGAACGGAAAATCTTCCACCAAGACAAACGGCAACCTTTCAAAATCCCCGTCGGGGAACTAGAGCTTTCCGGCTGTTCGGAAGACCGGCCGCCGCCTGCGGCGCGTCGATCATTTGTCGGACATAAGCTACCAAATCCGCCATTTCGTCCTTGCCCCCGGGCCCGGGGTGGCTAGGATGCGCGCCGGCAAAACGGGAGAACGGATCATGATGCCATCGGCGCGTTTCACCGACCTCGACGGCGCCTCGGTGCTGATCACCGGCGGCGGTTCCGGCATTGGTGCTGCGCTCACCGAAGGCTTTGTGCGGCAGGGCGCCAAGGTCGCTTTCATTGACATCGCTGACGAGCCAAGCACCGCCCTTGCCGACCGGCTGGAGAAGGAGCTCGGCCGCCGCCCGCTCTACCTCAGCGCCGACCTGCGCGATATCGCGGCGCTGCGCGCCGCCGTTGCCAAGGCGGCCGAGGCGCATGGCGACGTCACGGTGCTGGTCAACAATGCCGCGCTCGACGAGCGTCACGCAGTGGAAGACGTCACCGTCGAATTCTGGGACAACAACCTTGCGATCAACCTGCGCCCGCATTTCTTCACCGCCCAGGCCGTGGCGCCCGGCATGAAGCGGGCCGGCGGCGGCTCGATCATCAACTTCACCTCCACCTCCTATCTGATCAACCACCCCGATATGCCGGCCTACACCGCGGCCAAGGCGGGCATCCTCGGCCTGACCAAGGGCCTCGCCGGCAAGCTTGGGCAGGACCGCATCCGCGTCAACGCGGTGGCGCCAGGCTGGGTCATCACCGAACGGCAACGCAAGCTCTGGGTTACTGACGAGGCGCTCGCCGCCCATGTCGCCAAGCAGTGCATCAAGGATGTCATGCAGCCCGACGACATGGTCGGCACGGTGCTGTTCCTGGCGTCGGACGCCTCACGCATGCTGACAGCCCAGATGCTGATCGTCGATGGAGGCTTCCTGTGAGCCCGGCACCAGCGGTCGCTGCGCTCGACTGGGGCACGACAAGGCTCAGGGCCTGGCTGCTCGACGGCACGGGCAAGGTTCTTGCCGAGCGGCGCGGCGATGACGGGTTGATCACCGCCCGCGAAAAGGGCTTTTCGAACGTGTTGGAAGGCCATCTTGCCGCGATGGGCGCGCCGGACATGTTGCCGGTCATCATCTGCGGCATGGCCGGTTCGCGGCAGGGCTGGATCGAGGCGCCTTACGTCACCGTGCCGGCGCCGATCGGCGCGATCTTGCGCGGCGCCGCCCGCATCGAGGGCTCGGGCCGCGACATCCGCATCGTGCCCGGTCTCGCGCAGCGCCTGGCCGACGCGCCCGACGTGATGCGCGGCGAGGAAACCCAGCTTGCCGGCGCCGGTTTGCCGGCAAAGGGACGCCACCTCGTCTGCATGCCCGGCACGCATTCGAAATGGGTCGCGGTCGCGGACGGCGTGGTCACGGGCTTCGGCACCTGGCCGACCGGCGAATTGTTCTCCGTGCTGGCAACGCACTCGATCCTGAAACACTCGCTGGGCGAGCATCCCGCTCCGGTTGCCGCGGGCAGCCAGTTCTTCCGGCAATGGTGCGAGCGGGGTTTGGGCGAAGGCGGCGATGTCACCTCGAAACTGTTTGCCATCCGCGCCGCCGGGCTTCTGCAGGATCTGCAGCCCACTGACGCGGCGGCCTGCCTGTCCGGGCTTCTGATCGGCGGCGAGATCGCCTCGGCAAGGCGTCGCTATGGCGCTAGCGATGCGCCGGTGGCGCTGATCGCCTCCGGCGCACTGGCCGAGCTTTATGGCGCAGCGCTGGGCCTCGCCGGCCTTGCCTTTCGCAGCGTGGACGCCGATGAAGCGGTGCGCGCCGGCCTCGTCGAAGCCGCGCGCGAGAACGGCATGATTGGAGGCGCTTCATGAGCCAGACCGCACCCTTCCCGAAACTGAAGCGCGGGCTTGTCGCCATCCTGCGCGGCCTGAAGCCGTCCGAGGCGGTGGCGATCGGCCGGGCGGTCCACGATGCCGGCATCGAGGCGATCGAAGTGCCGCTCAATTCGCCGGAGCCGTTCCTCTCCATCGCCGATCTGGTCAAGGCGCTGCCGAAAAGCGCGCTGATCGGCGCCGGCACGGTGCTGACGGCGACGGACGTCGATGCCTTGCACAAGGCCGGCGGCAAGTTGCTGGTCAGCCCCAACATCGATGCCGAGGTCATGGGCCGCGCCATGCAATACGGCATGGTGACGATGCCGGGCGTGTTCACGCCGACCGAAGCCTTCCAGGCGATCCGCCTCGGCGCCTCGGCGCTGAAATTCTTCCCGGCAAGCGTGCTTGGATCGAGCGGCATCGCGGCGATCCGCGCCGTGCTGCCGGCAACGACGCTTGTCGGCGCCGTCGGCGGCGTTTCCGACAAGGATTTCGCCGGCTACAAAGCGGTCGGCGTCAGTATCTTCGGGCTGGGATCGAGCCTCTACAAGCCGGGTGCGAGCGTCGAGGACGTGGCGCAGCGCGCCCGCGCCGCGGTCGCCGCCTGGGATAAAGCTTTCGGAGTGGCGTGATGAATGGCGTTTCGGTTTTTTCCGACCATATCTGCGAGCTCGGCGAGGGTCCGAGCTACGATCCCGCCACCGACACGCTGTTCTGGTTCGACATCGTCAACGGCAAGCTTCTGGAAAAGCCGCTCGCCGGCGCGCTGAAAGTGCATGATCTAGGCGTCATGGCCAGCGCCATTGCGGTCATCGACGCCGACCGCCAGCTGATCGCCACCGAGGTCGGCCTGCAAGTCCGGGACGTCAAGACCGGCAAGCTGACGCTGCACACGCCGATCGAGGCCGACAATCCGCTGACGCGCTCCAACGATTCCCGCGTTCATCCCTGCGGCGCCTTGTGGACCGGCACGATGGGCAAGGACGAGCAGAAGGGCGCCGGGTCGATCTACTGGTTCTTCAAGAGCGAATTGCGCCGGCTGTTTTCGGGCATCACAGTCTCGAATTCCATCTGCTTCTCGGAGGACGGCAAAATCGCCTACTACACCGACACCGCGACCGGGCTTCTGATGCGCGTTGCCTGCGATCCGGCGACCGGCCTGCCGGCCGGCGAAGTGAAAGTGTTCGTCGATCATCGCTCCTCGAAAGGCTATATCGACGGTTCGGTCGTCGACCGCGACGGCGTGCTGTGGAATGCCGTCTGGGGCGGCAAGGCGGTTAAGGCCTATGCGCCAGACGGCACGCTGTTGCGCGAGATCGCCATGCCGGTGACGCAGGCCTCCTGCCCCGCTTTTGTCGGTTCAAAGGCCGACCGGCTGGCGGTGACCTCCGCCTGGAAAGGCAAGGACGAGAAGCAGCGCGCGCTCGACCCGCAGGCCGGCATGACCTTCCTGCTCGACATTCCAGTCAAGGGGCGCTTCGAGCCGCCCGTGCTGATCGCATAATTCCTCGACACAGGGGTTTTGAAAGCGTCCTGGTTGTCGGCAGGCAAGGTTTTCACCGTTCATTCCATGAAATCAGCGCAAACGCCGGAGATTGGCCGAGCCTCTCAACTCGTCATTCCAGGGCGAAGCAGCCGCGAAGCGGCGTCGCGGAGACCCTGGAATCCATTCCGTGACCTCGGCCGAAGGGCGCAGCGGAACAGAATTCTGCACCGTGAGCGGCGCTTCGACGTAACGGAATGGATCCTCGGGTCTGCGCGCGTCGCTTCGCTCCTTGCTCGCCCGTGGATGACGATCGTGATGGGGGTTTCGGCTAATCTCCAAGGCCGCTCCCCAAGGCAAACATAGCCCGCGGTCGAATCCGTGCTGGGGTATTGGGAGCAATCTTCGCCGGAGTGTTCCATCCGGAATTGCATCAAGACAAGAGAGCGGCGGCCGGCTTACTGTCGCGCAATCGCCTCGGTTCGGTCGGTTTCCCGCAAGCCGGCCACTTCGGGCATGCGATGGTACGCGCCTGATTTCCCGGAGCTTTCGATGCCGCAGCCGACCTTGATCCTTGTCTACGAACCGGAAAAACCCTGTTTCGACCGGCTGGTCGCCCAGGGCTATCCAGCGGAGCGCGCCATCGAGATCTCGTCCTATCTGGCGCAGTCGACCGATCTTGCGCCGGAATTCAACCAGCTTGCCGAGGCTTGCGAAAGGCGCGGCCTCGCCTTCAGGCCTGTCGAACTCGACAACGCGGCGCCGGTTCTGGCGGGGGCCGATCCGGCAACGACGCTGGTCTGGACGCTTACTGACGGTATCGCCTACTTCCGTGGCGGCGCAGCACCGGCGCTGGCGCGGCTAAAGGGGCTGCGCACCGTCGGCGCCGACGATTCGCTGTTCGCGCTCTGCCAGGACAAGCTGCGTTCCGGCGCCGTGCTCGGCGCGCTCGGCCTGCCGGCGCCGCAGGCCGGCCTGGCGCGCAACGGCACATGGCTGGTCGAGCCGCCGGCCTCGCCCAAGGGCTGGTTCGTGAAACCCAACCGGCTCGGCGCCAAGATCGGCATCTGGCCGGATTCGCGCACCGCCGATCTCGGCCATGCGCTGGAGCTTAGCCGGCGTATTTTTTCGCATTACCGCGACGATGTCGTCGTCCAGCCCTATGTCGCCGGCCGCAACGTGCGGGCGAGCTTTCTTGGGCTCAGACGGGAAACCGGCATGGAAGCGCTCGGTATCGTCTTCGTCGATTCCGGCGGCGATTTCCAGACCATGGCCGATTCGATGGCGCTCTATGGCGGGACCGGCCAGGCGGCGAAGGATGCCGGCACCTATGCCGAGCCGGAACTCGAGGCCGTCGGCGCGAGTCAGCCGGAGGCGGACCGAAAAATCCGCGCCATCGCGCAGAAGCTGATAAGCGGTCTCGGCCTGAAAGATGTCTTTTCCGTCGATTTCAGGGTCGAGGCCGACGACACCGTGCACGTCATCGAGTTCGAAGTCTGCCCCGGCCTGCCTTGCTTCGATTTCCGGGACTATTGCCGAAAGCAGTGGGGGATGAGCCTTGCGGACGCGATGGCGGAGACGGCCGCCATTAGGTTGATGTCGTGACCTCCAGAGTGGCCGAGATCTAACAACCTCGTCATTCCAGGGCGGAGAAAGGAGCGTAGCGACGCGCGCAGACCCTGGAATCCATGCCGTTGCCGCGGCCGAAGGGCGCAGCGGAGCAGAATTCTGGACCGCACCGGCGCCTCGAAGTCACGGAATGGATCCTCGGGTCTGCGCGCGTCGCTTCGCCCGTGGATGACGACAGCTGGGCGTTTTCGGCAATCTCCAATGTAAGCCGCGCAGCAACAGCCGATCTGCCTGCTCGCCGAACCTAGACGCCCTCGACCAGCACGATCTCGCCATCGGCAACTTTCTGTCGGATGGCGGCGGCGCGCTGGTATTCCGGCGAGTGGTAGCAGTCATGCGCCACGGCCAGCGATTCGAACTCGATGATGACGTTGCGGGCGCGCCCCGGCCCCTCGGCTTTTTCGTGCTCGCCGCCGCGCGCCAGGAACTTCGCGCCGAAGCGGTCGAAGGCGAGCTTCGCGGCGGCGACATAGTCCTTGTAGCCCTCGGCGTCGCGCACATCGACACGGGCGATCCAATATCCCTTTGGCATTCTTTTTCTCCTGTTTGTTTTTCGCGAAAGAGGGCCGGTCCTCAGGCGGATTGCATTTCGGCGAGTATCGCCTCGGCCGCAGCGCGCCGGTCCGGCGCGGCGACGATCGGCCGGCCGACGACAAGGTGGCTGGAGCCGTTACGGATCGCCTGCGCCGGCGTCACCACGCGTTTCTGGTCGCCATGGGCGCTGCCTGCGGGCCGGATGCCCGGGGTCACCACCGCCAGATCGGGTCCGACGATGCGGCGCACCGCCTCGGCCTCCTCAGCCGAGCAGACGATGCCGCCCATGCCGGCATGCAGCGCCTGTTCGGAGCGCCGGAGCACCAGCGTGTGCGGGTCGTATTCATAGCCGGCGTCGATAACGTCCTGCTCGTCCATCGAGGTCAGCACCGTCACGCCAAGCAGGCAGAGCTCGCTGCCCCTGGCCGCCTCGACAGCCGCTCTCATGGTTTTTGGATAGGCATGCAGCGTCAGCATCGTCATGCCCATCTTGACGATGTTCTCGACGCCCTTGGCGACCGTGTTGTCGATGTCGAGCAGCTTCATGTCGAGAAACACCTTCGTGCCGCCGCTGGCGAGCTCCCGCGCGAAGTCCAATCCGCCGGCGAAGGCGAGCTGGTAGCCGATCTTGTAGAAGGAAACGGCGCCTTCGAGCTCGCGCACCGCCTTCTCGGCCTCTTTCATCGTCGGCAGGTCCAGCCCAACGATCAGCCTGTCCCGCATAGTGTCGGCCTCCGCGAAATTGATCACGCCTCGATCCGGGTGGACAGCATGCGCGAGGTTTCGATCAGTGTACGGCATAGGCGCTCCATCGATTGCTGTAGTCTGGCGTCCCTGAATTGTCCGTCCTCGGCGAAGGCTTCGCCGGCCTCGGAGACCGAGCATTCGGGCGTGATCACCTCCATCTGGCAGCGCACCAGCACCGCGCGCAGATGGTTGATGCAACGTATGCCGGCGAACTTGCCCCCTGAGGACGAACAGAGCCCGACCGGCTTGCCGGCAAGCGGCCTAAAGGTATGGCTGCCCTCGCGCCGTACCCGGCTCACCCAATCGATCGAGTTCTTGAGCAATGGCGGGATCGAGCCGTTATATTCGGGCGTCGCGATCAGCAGCCCGTCATGCGCGGCGATCTGCCGGCCGAGCTTGATGGCGTTTTCGGGGATGCCTTTTTCCTTTTCCAGGTCCTCGTCCATGATCGGCAGCGGGTAGTCGCCGAGCGAGATGCGCGTCACCTCCGCGCCCTGCATGGCCAGTTCCTTCTGCGCCACATCGGCGGTCCGGCCGCTGAAGGCGCCGCTCCGGGCCGAGCCGGCGAAGACGAGGATTCTTGGGATCACTGCCATTGGCCACCCTTGTTCGTGGACAGGTACAGCCAAGGAGCATTCAAATCAACGAGGGGTGGCAGAAAACGTCCGAGGATTGGTCGCCACCTACCAACTTCGTCATCCACGGGCGAAGCAGCCGCGAAGCGGCGTCGCGAAGACCCGAGGATCCATTCCGTTACCCCAATCGCAGAGCGCAGCGGGGCAGAATTCTGAATCGTCGCAACGCTTCGAAGTCACGGAATGGATCCTCGGGTCTGCGCCGCGTCGCTTCGCTCCTTGCTCCGCCCGCGGATGACGAAGCGAGGGGTGTTTCGGCCAGTCGCCAGGACGCTGCCGCCACTGGCGATGCGCGAACACTTTCGCAAGTAGAAACTAATGCGCCGCGCGCCGGTAGATCCACAGCTGCGTCGGCGGGATGTTGCGGAAGATGAAATCGAAATGCTCGACCGTGTAGTCGCCGCGCCCGGCCGGGATCGGCGACAGCGGGCCATAGGTCAGCTGCACGATCGGCCGTCCGGCCGGAATGCGGTCGAGCAGGCTTTCGATATAGGCGATGCGCTGGGCGACGGGGAAATTGAGCAGCGGCACGCCGGAGACGACCGAATCGAACACCATGTCGCGCTTGTCGCCGAGCGTGGCATTGAGATTGAAGGCGTCGCCCTCGATCACGTTGACGCCGGGATAGAGCCCGCGCAGATGGCGCACGAAGTCGGTCGAATATTCGACCGCATAGAGGTTTTCGGGCTTCACGCCCTGGGCCAGGATGGCGCGGGTGATGACACCGGTGCCGGGCCCGACTTCGAGCACCGGCAGACCCGATCCCGGATTGACGATGGACGCCATCTTGCGGGCGGTGATGGAACTGGTGGGAACGATCGAGCCGACCGTTTTCGGCTTGTCGATCCAGCCTTTGAAGAACTTCAGCTCGTCGTCGAATTTTTCGGCCAGCGCTTTGCGCAACCCGGGACTACGTGCCATCACGAGCTCTCCTCAATGCTCAGCCTCCCGCTCCGCTACTTAGCAGGTGGGTGGAACAAGGCAAGGCGTCAAGCTGGCATAAGGTGTTGATGACGCTTGGGCACCGGATCGCCTTCCGACGCCGTGCGAAATGCGCGCCTGCGGCAATCAGTTTTCGCCGAACGACTCGAAGAAGTCCTTCATGCGCGCGAAAAAGCCGCTCGACTGGGGCGAATTGTCCTTCGAGGAGATCTGCTCGAACTCTTCCAGCAGTTCGCGCTGGCGGCGCGTCAGGTTCTGCGGCGTCTCGACCGCCGTCTGGATGTAGAGGTCGCCGACATTGGGCTGGCGCAGCACCGGCATGCCTTTGCCCTTCAAGCGGAACTGGCGGCCGTTCTGCGTGCCTTCCGTCACCTTGACCTTGGTCTGGGTGCCATCGAGCGTGGTGACCTCGAAGGAGCCGCCAAGGGCTGCCGTCGTCATGGAGATCGGCACCTTGCAATAGAGATCGGCGCCGTCACGCTGGAAGAATTCGTGCGGCTTGACCGCCAGGAAGATGTAGAGGTCGCCGGGCGGTCCGCCGCGCAGGCCCGCCTCGCCCTCATTGGCCAGCCGGATGCGGGTGCCGTCCTCGATGCCGGCCGGGATGTTGACCGACAGCGAGCGTTCCTCGGTGACGCGGCCCTGGCCGGCGCATTTCGGGCAGGGGTCCTTGATCGTCTGGCCGCGACCCTGGCATTGCGGGCAGGTGCGCTCGATCGAGAAGAAGCCTTGCGTGGCGCGCACCTTGCCGTGGCCGTGGCACATCGAGCAGGTCACCGGCTGCGTGCCGGGCTTGGCGCCGCTGCCGGAGCATTCCGAGCAGGAGATCGAGGCCGGCACGCGGATCTGCGCCGTCTTGCCGGAGAAGGCTTCTTCCAGCGTGATTTCCATGTTGTAGCGCAGGTCGGCGCCGCGCTCGCGGCCGCCCGACGAACGGCGCTGGCGGCCGCCCATCATGTCGCCGAAAATATCCTCGAAGATGTCGGCGAATCCGCCGGCGCCGAAACCGTGCGCTGCGCCGTTCATACCGCCTTCGAAGGCAGCGTGGCCGAAACGGTCATAGGCGGCGCGCTTCTGCGGGTCCTTCAGCGTCTCGTAGGCTTCGTTGATCTCCTTGAACTTGTGCTCGCAGGCATGGTCGCCGGGGTTGCGGTCGGGATGGAACTGCATGGCGAGCTTGCGGAAAGCGCTCTTGAGTTCCTTGTCGTCGGCGCCTTTTTGCACGCCCAGCGTTTCGTAGAAATCAGCTTTCATTTTTTCCCGCTGTCCGGATGCTCAATGTCTTCAAGCATTGTTGGCGACGTTTGCCGGCACGTTCTTGGATTTAGGAGCGATGTTTCCCGGATGCTAGTACTAAGCCGGGCCGCTCCGGGTTTTTCTTTCACTTTTTCGACTGGGGTTGCAAAAAAGCCCGGCCTTCCGCCGGGCTTTTCGCATGATCCGCCGTCAGCCGGCTCAGGCCGACTTCTTCTTCTCGTCGTCTTCGTCGATTTCCTCGAAGTCGGCATCGACCACGTCCGAATCCTTGGCGGCGTCCGCCTTGGCGTCGGCTTCGGCCGCTTCCTTCTGCGAGGCCTCGTACATGGCCTGGCCGAGCTTCATCGACACTTCGGCGAGCGACTGCGACTTGGCCTCGATGTCGGCCGGGTCGTCGCCCTCGGCTGCGGTCTTCAGCGCGGCGATCGCATCCGAGATCGCGGTGCGGTCAGCCTCTGAGACCTTGTCGCCATAGTCCTTCAGCGACTTCTCGGACGAATGCACCAGCGCTTCGGCCTGGTTGCGGGCCTCGACGAGGGCACGGCGCTTCTTGTCCGCGTCGGCATTGGCCTCGGCGTCCTTCACCATCTTCTCGATGTCGGCGTCGGACAGACCGCCCGAAGCCTGGATGCGGATCTGGTGCTCCTTGCCGGTGCCCTTGTCCTTGGCCGAGACGTTGACGATGCCGTTGGCGTCGATGTCGAACGTGACCTCGATCTGCGGCACGCCGCGCGGGGCCGGCGGGATGCCGACCAGGTCGAACTGACCGAGCATCTTGTTGTCGGCCGCCATCTCGCGCTCGCCCTGGAAGACGCGGATCGTCACCGCCGACTGCGAATCCTCGGCGGTCGAGAAAGTCTGGCTCTTCTTGGTCGGGATCGTGGTGTTGCGCTCGATCAGCCGGGTGAACACGCCACCCAGCGTCTCGATGCCCAGCGACAGCGGCGTCACGTCGAGCAGCAGCACGTCCTTGACGTCGCCCTGCAGCACGCCGGCCTGGATGGCGGCGCCGAGCGCCACGACCTCATCCGGGTTGACGCCCTTGTGCGGCTCCTTGCCGAAGAACTGCTTCACGATCTCCTGGATCTTGGGCATGCGGGTCATGCCGCCGACCAGCACCACCTCGTCGATCTCGCCCGCCTTCAGGCCGGCATCCTTGAGCGCCGCCTTGCAGGGGTCGATGGTGCGCTGCACGAGATCCTCGACCAGGCTTTCGAACTTCGCCCGGGTGAGCTTCATCGTCAGGTGCTTCGGGCCGCTGGCATCGGCGGTGATGAAGGGCAGGTTGATCTCGGTCTGCGTCGTCGACGACAGCTCGATCTTGGCCTTTTCGGCGGCCTCCTTGAGGCGCTGCAGCGCGAGCTTGTCGGCCTTGAGGTCGATGCCCTGCTCCTTCTTGAACTCGGCCGCCAGGTACTCGACGAGGCGCATGTCGAAGTCCTCGCCGCCGAGGAAGGTGTCGCCATTGGTCGACTTCACCTCGAAGACGCCGTCGCCGATCTCCAGCACGGAAATATCGAAGGTGCCGCCGCCAAGGTCATAGACGGCGATGGTCTTGCCGTCCTTCTTCTCCAGGCCATAGGCAAGTGCGGCGGCCGTCGGCTCATTGATGATGCGCAGCACCTCGAGGCCAGCGATCCTGCCGGCGTCCTTGGTCGCCTGGCGCTGGGCGTCGTTGAAATAGGCCGGAACGGTGATGACCGCCTTCTCGACCTTCTCGCCGAGATAGGCTTCCGCCGTCTCCTTCATCTTCTGCAGGATCATGGCCGAGATCTGGCTGGGCGACTGCTTCTTGCCGCCGGCCTCGACCCAGGCGTCGCCATTGTCGCCCTTGACGATCTTGTACGGGACAAGCTTCTTGTCCTTCTCCGTCACCGGGTCGTCATAGCGGCGGCCGATCAGGCGCTTGACCGCGAAGATGGTGTTTTCCGGATTGGTGACCGCCTGGCGCTTGGCCGGCTGGCCGACGAGACGTTCGCCGTCGCTCGAAATGGCGACGATGGAAGGCGTCGTGCGCGCGCCTTCAGCATTCTCGATCACCTTGGGGTCCTTGCCATCCATGATGGCGATACACGAGTTGGTGGTGCCGAGATCGATACCGATAACTTTTGCCATTGTTCTAATCTCTCCTCTAAGCAGGCTCTCTGGACCCTTCAAAAGGCGTTCCGACGAAAGCCCCTGTTCACAAGAAATCCCGTCATGGTCCCCGCTTTTTAGGGCTGGACGGCTGGCGCGTATATAAGAACAGGCGACACAAGGCGCAAGCATCCTGCGCAAGCTGTCCGTCGTCTCGGCAGCGACCCGGAAGAGACCCGCAGCGCTCTGCGCCCGAGCCGGTCTGAGGTCGACCTATCTCACTGTTCTGGCTTGGTTTTTTTATAGCGGCGCCGCTTAGAGCACACAGATCTGCCGACCGTCGAGGTCGGGACCTGCTGTTTCGGGCGTGACTTTCGGTCGCGAAAGAGCGGAAAATCAGCATGGCGGCGACGCTTCGCGCATCCGGCGGCAAGCTGTGGGGAGCGCCTGGCATTCGGGCAAAGCCCTGCCGGGCGCGTAGCCCGGCAGGGGGTTGCGGACTTCAAGCAATTCCAGGAAAAGCCGCAGCGGTTTTCCGTTCGGAATTGCCTCAAAAACAGAACCTAGAGCCCGTTGTCCTTCAGGATCTTGGCGGCGTTGTCCTTGGTGATCTTTTCCGTCGGCAGCGTGATGGTCTTCTCGACCTTCTCCCCTTTCAGGAACTTGATCGCCTGGCGCAGGCCCTCGGCGCCCGGCGTGACATAAGTGAAGGTCGCGGTCAGCTCGCCCTTGTTCACCATCTGCACGCCTTCGTTGGGCAGGCCGTCGATGCCGATGAACTTGATGTCCTTCTCGCGCCCGACGTCCTTGGCCGCGAGATAGGCGCCATAGGCCATCGGATCGTTGTGGCCGTAGACGAGATCGATCTTCTCGTTGGTCTTCAGCGCGTTGGCCATGATGTTATAGGCCTGGTCCTGCTTCCAGTCGCCCGACTGCTGGTCGAGCAGGTACTTGATGCCCGGCTCCTTGTCGGTGAATTCATGGAAGCCGTCATGGCGGTCATGCGCCGGCTGCGTGCCCATACCGCCCCAGATCTCGACGACGTTGCCGGCCGCCTTGCCCTTGCCGCCCAGGAGCTCGACGGCATATTCGCCAGCCGCCCGGCCGATCAGCTTGTTGTCGCCGCCGACGAACTGCGTGTAGTCCTTGGTTTCGACATTGCGGTCGAGCACGAAGACCGGGATCTTGGCGTCGATCGCCTGCTGCACCACGCCGGTCAGGCCGGCCGATTCCTTCGGTGAGACCAGCAGCGCGTCGACCTCCTGGCGGATCAGGTTCTCGACGTCGGCGACCTGCTTTTCGGTCTTGTCCTCGCCGTCGGTGATGATCAGCTCGACCTCCGGGTGCTTGGCGGCTTCCGCGATGATGTCCTTGTTGAACTGGGCGCGCCAGGGCTCGATGGTCGTCACCTGCGAGAAGCCGATCTTCCACTTCTTGTCCTGGGCAAAGGCATGGTTGCCGGAAAAGAGCGCGGTGGTCGTCACAAGCGCCGCCGCGAAGGTGGCGAGCTTCAGCATATCACGTCGTTTCATGGTCCTGTTTCCTCCGGATTATAGAGACGAGGTCTCCTGTGACGGCCGCTTTGCCGCGGCCGTTTCCTTTTGCGCCGCCCGTCCGCCGGGCAGGCGCAGATAGCTGAGAAGATCGCCGGCGTTGCGCTCCTGCACGAGCACGGTGCCGATGATGATCGCCCCCTTCAGAACCAGCTGAAGGTTCGAATTGATGTTGTGCAGCTGCAAGATGTTTGACAGCAGGCCGAAGATCAGCACGCCGCAGAAGGTGCCGACAAGGCTGCCGCGCCCGCCCATCAGGCTGGTGCCGCCGATGACCACGGCGGCGATGGCATCGAGCTCCAGCCCGGCGCCGGCATCGGGCTTGCCTTGGCGGTATTGCGCCACGTAGAGCACCGCCGCGATGCCGGCGAGCAGGCCCGACACCGCATAGGTGGCGATCTTGACGCGACCGGCGGCGATGCCGGAAAGCCGCGCCGCCTCCTCATTGCCGCCGATGGCGTAGACATAGCGGCCGAAGGGGGTGAAGCGCAGCACCGCGCCGTAGATCACCACCGCGCCGAGGAAGAACAGGCCCGGCATCGGCACGATGCCGAACACCAGCGAGCGCAGGATCTCGAAATCGGCGGTGGCGTTGGAGCCGGTATAGACCGGCAGCACCGCGTTGTTCTGGCCGGCGGTAAGCCTGGCGATGCCGAGCGCCGTCACCATCATCGCCAGCGTGACGATGAACGGCTGCAGCCGGCCGGCGACGATAATGAAGCCGTTGATGGTGCCGAACAGAAGGCCGACGCAAGGCGCCACCAGCAGCACGCCGAGCACGCCGAACTTGGTCTCGACCTGCGGCAGCAGGTACCACAGCGAAAGGCAGCACAGCGCCACGCCGACGACGCCCGGAATGATCAGCCCGCGCGCCTTGTCCAGTCGCGCGTCGCGCCCGGCTTCCGCCCCGGCGCGGGATTTCTCGATGTTGAGCAGGATGAAGCGGGTGGCCAGCACGCCGAGGCAAAGCGCCGCCAGCGCGGTCGTCGGCACGCCGAGCGCCGCCGACGGCGTGACACCCGGCACGGTGAGCAGCATGGCGCAGACGACCGAGCAGATCGCCATCAGCGAGCCGACGGAAAGATCGATGCCGCCGGTCAGGATCACCGCCGTCATGCCGGTGGCGATGAGGCCGGTGGTCGACACCTGGCGCAGCACGTCGAGCAGGTTGCCGTAGGACAGGAAGATGTTGTTGCCCTTGGAGCTGATCGGCGAGCCGAACACGCCGATCATGAAGATGGCGATCAGCCCCCAGTACAGCTTGGTGCGGGAAACAAGGCTGATAAGGTTCATGCGGCTGGTCTCGCTGCCCGTCTTGGTGTGGCAAGTCTTGGCGCGGCAAGCCGCATGATCGCCTCCTCGCTGGCCTCGGCGCGGGACAGGATTCCACGCTGGCGGCCCTCGGCCATGACCAGGATGCGGTCGGCCAGATGCAGAAGCTCGGGCAGCTCGGAGCTGATCACGGCAATCGCCAGCCCGTCGCCGGCCAGCTTGAAGACGAGATCGTAGATTTCGCGCTTGGCCCCGACATCGATGCCGCGCGTCGGCTCGTCGAGCAGAAGCACGCGCGGCCGGGTCGCCAGCCACTTGCCGATCACCACCTTCTGCTGGTTGCCTCCGGACAGCGTGCCAGCGGCCTGCTCGATGCTTTCGCAGCGTATGCCGAGCGCGCCGACCGCGTCGCGTGCCAGGCCGCGCTCGCCGGAGCGCGAGCGCAGGCCGAAGCGCGCCAGCGCGCCGACCAGAGGCAGCGCGACATTGTCGGTGATCGAGGCTTGGAGATGCAGGCCTTGCGTCTTGCGGTCCTCGGTCACCAAAGCAATGCCGAGCCGGCGGGCCTCGCGCGGCGAGCCGATCTCGACCGGCACGCCGTCGAGCCGAATCTCGCCGCCGGTGCGGCCGTCGCTGGAGCCGAAGATCGCCTCCAGGATCTCGGTGCGGCCGGAACCCAGCAGCCCGCCGATGCCGAGGATCTCGCCGGCCGCAAGGTCGAAGCTGATGCCGTCGATCATCGTGCGCCAGCCATGCCGGTCGGGCTTCGACAGCGACAGGTCCCTGACCGAGAGCACCGCTTCGCCGCCGGGGCCGCGCTCATGATCGGAGGAAGCGAGAAGGTCGCGCCCGACCATGGCGGAGATGATGGCGTCTTCGTCCAGCCTTGCCATGTCCCGCGTCAGCACGTGGCGTCCGTCGCGCAGCACCGTCACCCGATTGGCCAGATGCATCACCTCGTCGATGCGATGCGAGATGTAGACGATCGCAACGCCGCTTGCCGCGAGCTGGCCGATGATGCGGAACAGTCTCTGGCACTCGGCCGGCGACAGCGCCGAGGTCGGCTCGTCCATGATGAGGATGCGCGCCGACTTCGACAGCGCCTTGGCGATCTCCACCAGTTGCTGCTCGCCGACCCTCAGCGTGCCGACACGCGCCTCGGGATCGAGCTCGATGCCGAGACGCTGCAGCAGCGCGCTGGCAGTGCGGCTGCTCGCCTTGCGGTCGACGACCAGCCCGGCGATCAGCTTTTCACGGCCGAGGAAGATGTTGTCGGCGACGCTGAGCTCGGGGACGAGGTTGAGCTCCTGATGGATGATGGCGATGCCGGCGTCCTCAGCGTCGCGGACGCCGGTGAAGCGGACTGCCTGACCGTCGATCGCCACGGCGCCTTCGTAGTCGGTATAGACGCCCGACAGGATCTTCATCAGCGTCGACTTGCCGGCGCCGTTCTCGCCCATCAGCGCATGCACCTCGCCGGGCCTGAGGTCCAGGCTCACATCGGACAGCGCGGCAATGCCGCCGAACCGCTTGGAAATGCCGGTCGCGCTCAGGACGACGGTTGGACCGTCGGCGGCCGCATTGCCAGTCGTGGTGGAATCAACGCGCTGCATGGCAAAGGACGGCCTCCCTCCGTCGGCTTCGATTGTTTGAGACGCTAATCTAAACGTTTCGAATGTGTCAAGCGCATATCTGGTCACTAAGGATTGTTGCATTTCAATTCTTGCGAAAAATGCCGGGTTTGCGTAGGTTTGGCCAAATAGGGGTGGCTAAACGTTTCGAAAATGACGGTGTCAGGGCGGAAAAAACAGCGGAAATCCACGGCGCCGACCATGCTGCATGTGGCTGAGGCGGCGCGTGTGTCCGTGGCCACCGTGTCGGCAGTGCTCAACGGCACCGCCACCGTCAGTCCGGAGCTTACCCAGCGCATCGAGCAGGCGATCCGCGACATCGGCTACAAGCGCAATGCCATTGCCCGCAGCCTCAAGATGGGCACCACGCGGACCATCGGCCTGACCGTGCCGCACATCACCAACCCGTTCTTCACCGATGTCGTTTCGGTCATCCAGCAGGCGTTCGACCGCGCCGGCTATGCCGTCATGCTGTGCTGCACGGACGAGGACCTGAACACGCAGGACGACCAGATCCGGCTGCTGCTAGACCGCATGGTCGACGGGCTGATCGTGGCGCGCGTCGGCGACGGCGGCATCCTGAAGGGCATCGTCGGGGACGCCAACGTGCCGGTGGTGCTGCTCGACCGCCTCTGCGAAGGCGTCGACACCGATGCGGTGGTGCTGGACAACCAGCGCGCCGTGTTCGACGCCGTCACCTATCTGATCCATCTCGGCCATCGCCGCATCGGCTATATCACCGGCGCCTCCGACATATCCCCCATGCATGACCGCATGATCGGCTACCGCGAGGCGCTGCAGGCCGCCGGCCTGCCAGTGGCGGAGGAGCTCATACGCTGCGGCAATTTCCACGAGATCGACGGCTATAACGCCACAATGCAGCTGCTTTCGCTGCACGACCGGCCAAGCGCGATCTTCTCGGCCAACAATCCGATGGTGATCGGCACCATGAAGGCGATCCGCGACATCGGTCTCAGCTGCCCCGAAGACATTTCGGTCGCCTGCTTCGACGATTTTCCCTGGTCGGACGTGTTCGTGCCGCAGCTGACCACCGTGGCGCAGCCGGTGCAGGCGATCGGCGAGCAGGCGGCGAACCTCCTGCTCGACCGGCTGGCCGGCAACAGGGAGGCGCCGCCGCGCAAGCTCGTGCTGAAGGGCCGGCTGATGATCCGCAATTCCTGCCGGCCGCTGGGCGCGCTCGCGCAGAGCGTCAGCGCGTAAATCCGAAGGAGCTCTCGCCTAGCAGCTGCAGCCTCGGAAAGATGCCCCGGCCGCCGGCGACCACACGGGTGCCTTTGCCGATCACCGTCTTGGGGTCCGCTTTCAGCACCGTGCCGCCGGCCTCTTCGACCAGCAGCATGCCGGCCAGGCAATCCCAGGCGTTCATGTGCTCCTCGAGATAGCCGAGCAGCCGGCCGGCCGCCGCATAGGCAAGCATCAGGGCACCGGAAGCATTGCGGAAGAAGACGCCGCCTTCGGCCATGATCAGGCTGATGAGTATGACCACATTCTTGGTCGAGGCGCGGTTGGAAAGCCCAGTTCCGACGGCGCCGTCGGAAAGCGACGCCGCATTGCTGGCCTTGATCGGCTTGCCGTTAAGGAAGGCGCCGCCGCCGCGGCGGGCGTAGAACGTTTCGTCGGTCGAGGGTTCGTGGATAACACCGACGATCGTCTCGCCATCCCTGGCGCAGGCGATCACCACGCACCAGGCGGGAATCCCGCGCACGAAATTGGCGGTGCCGTCGATCGGGTCGATCACCCAGACATGACCGGTTGTTCCGGTCACCGCCGCGTGCTCCTCGCCGACGATGCCGTCTTGCGGATAGGCCTCGGCGATCGCGGCGCGGATGAACAGCTCAACCTCGCGGTCGGCCTCGGAAACCAGGTCCTGGTGGCCCTTGCTCTCGACGGCCAGGTTGTCGAGGTCGCGAAAATATTTCAGCCCCAGCTCGCCGGCGCGCCGCGCCAGGTCGATGGCAAAATGCATGCGGTCGTCGAGATCATGGGTCATGTGCAGGCTCGCGCGTTGGCGGGGAGCCTGCCCTTAACAGATGGGCATGTCAGAAGCCATGGCGCCGTCAGGCCACCTTCGACATCGATTTGTGCACGTCAGCGAGGATCTCGAAGGAGCGCACGCGCGCCGCATGGTCGAAGCACTGCGCCGTCACCATCAATTCATCGGCGCCGGTGCGGCTTATGAAGGCGTCGATGCCTTGGCGCACTGTCTCCGGCGAGCCGACGACGGCGCAGGACAGCGCTTGGGCAAGCATGGTTTTCGCCACAGGGTCGAGGTCACGGTCGTAATTCTCGACCGGCGGCGGCAATTGGCCGGGCCGGCCGCTGCGCAGATTGACGAAGGCCTGTTGCAGCGAGCTGAACAGAAGCTTCGCCTCGGCGTCCGACGGCGCGGCGAAGACATTGAGGCCGAGCATGACATAAGGCTTGTCGAGTTGCGCCGATGGCTGGAAGCGCGTGCGATAGACCTCCAGCGCATGATCGAGCTCGGCCGGGGCGAAATGCGAGGCGAAGGCGTAAGGCAGGCCGAGAAGGGCTGCGAGCTGCGCGCCATAGAGGCTGGAGCCGAGGATCCAGACCGGCACGCTCTGGCCCTCGCCGGGCACGGCGCGGATGCGCTGGCCTTCCTCGGCCGGCTGGAAATAGCCCATCAGCTCGACGACGTCCTGCGGGAAATTGTCGGCGCTTTCGAGATTCCGCCGCAGCGCCCGCGCGGTCAGCATGTCGGTGCCCGGCGCGCGGCCGAGGCCGAGATCGATGCGGCCGGGGAAAAGTGCGGCCAGCGTGCCGAACTGCTCGGCGATCACCAGCGGCGCATGGTTGGGCAGCATGATGCCGCCGGCGCCGACGCGGATCGACTTCGTCCCGCCGGCGACATGCGCGATCACGACGGACGTCGCCGCGCTCGCAATCCCCGGCATGTTGTGGTGCTCGGCCAGCCAGTAGCGCCTGTAGCCCAGCCGCTCGGCATGGCGGGCAAGGTCGAGCGAATTGGCAAGCGACTGCGAGGCGGTGCTGCCTTGCGTGATCGGCGACAGGTCGAGAACCGAAAGGGCCGTCATTGGTCAGGTCTCCACGATGCGTTTTTCCCGCAGCCTCGCCTCGAAGGCGGCTGGGTCGGGAATGACGATGGCGAGCTGGTTCTCCAGCACGCCGGCGAGCTCAGCGGCGGTCGCGATCTCGCGCTGCTCGCTGCTACCGCCGGCATGATTTGTCGACAGCCGGTTGTTGCGCAGCGCATAGCGCCGGTCGGGCAAGGCGAGCGCGGCCACCAGCGTGGTCAGGAAATGCGAGCTCGGATGGGTCGACAGGAAATGGCTGCCGACCAGGTAGTCGACCTCATAGGCCTGGCTCATGTCGAAGCGGTAGAGCGTGCGCCAATCGCTGCCAATGCCTGCTTGCAGGCGAAGATCGTCGCCGGTCTCGACGATGCGGAAGGCCTCGTGCGGTGTCTGCTGCACCAGCCCGGGCTCAAGCAGCAGCGGCGCCGTCAGCGTCAGGCCGCCGAAGCCGACATCGGCAATATAGGTGCGGCCGCCGAGCTCGACGCGCAGCAGCATATGGCTGCGCGCGGTGACGGCATCGTCAGGCTGGCCCCACAACACGCGCGCCGCCAGCCCGCTGGTCGTGAAGCCGAGCGCCTTCAGCGCATGCATGAAGATGAGATTGTGCTCGAAGCAATAGCCGCCGCGGCCCTGGCCAAGAATCTTGTCCTGCAGCGAGGCGATGTCGAGCCCGACGGAAACGCCCATCAAGGCGTCGATGTTCTCGAACGGGATCGTCTGCGGGTGAGTTGCGTGCAGCGCCTGCAGCGTGGCCAGCGAAACGTCGGTCGGCCCGTCATAGCCGATGCGGGCGAAATAGCCATCGAGATCGAAGTCGCTCATTCAAGGGCAGGTCCGGCTTGACCGGCCCGATATAGGCACTGCCCGCCAACGCTGCAAATAACGGCCACGCTTTGCGATTGGGCCACATGCCAATGCATGTCGCCCGGAAGTGCGCAGCGGTTCTCGGACTTTTCAGCGCGACGTGCTTCAGGCCGGTTTGTGATTGTTTTCGGCCGGCTCTTCCTCGATGGCCATGGACTGCTGCGCCGCCAGGAAGTTGCCGACATGGCTCAGGCCCTCGAAATGGTCGCAGAAGACCTTGATGACGACCAGCAACGGCACCGCCATCAGCGCGCCGACGAAGCCCCACAGCCAGGACCAGAAGGCGATGGCGATGAAGATCGCCACCGCATTGATCTCAAGGCGCCGCCCGACCACCGTCGGCGTCACGAACTGGCCTTCGATGATGTCGCACAGCACCACGAAGGCCGGCGCCAAGAGCGCATAGGCGATCGTGTCGAAGCTGATCAGCGCGATGACGGCGACAATCACGACCGTCATCAGCGCGCCGACATAGGGCAAGAAATTCAGCAATGCCGCCATCGCCCCCCAGACGAGCGGGTTGGGCATGCCGAGCCCCCACAAGCCCAGCCCGATCACCGTCCCGAGACTTACATTGATGATGGAGACCGTGAGCAGATAGTGCGAAATCTCGCGCTCAACGTCATAGACGATGCGCAGCGCCCGCTTCTTCTGCGTCATGCTGGCGAAGGATTGGACGATCTTCTCGTAGAACAGCGTGCCGGAGGCGAGCAGGAACAGCGACAGCACGAACACGATGGTGATCGCGGTGCCTGCTTCCAGGATGTTGCTGGCCGCCGTGGACAGGATGCCGGAAGGCGCTACCGCGACCTGCTGAAGGCCGGGTTCCTGAGACGTCTCCGTCAGCGCCTCCAACTGATGTGCGAGGTCCATCATTCGTTCGAGCGGCCGCTTGAACGGGGCCAGCCGCTCGGTGAGCTGCTGGCCGATCGAATAGCTGTTGTTGATGAGGTCGATGACCGGACCGCTGAGCAGATAGCCTGCGGCGGCGAAGACGAAGATCGAAAGCAGCACCAGCAGCGTCGCCGAGACAACCTCAGGGATGCCGTGCTTGCGCAGCAAACGCACGATCGGCGTCAGCGTCAGCGCCAGCAGGAAGGCGAGTATCACCGGCATGAAGAAGGCGCGCGCGAAGTACAGCGCCGCCGCCGTCATCAGAATGAAGATCCCGATCACCAGCGACCGCGTCAAGCGCATGTCCGCCCGGGCGCTGGCACGCGGATCAGGGCTTTCGGCAACGCTCGCGCCCGAAACGATCGGCTCGGCTTTCATCGGTTCCCCTTGCAAGCCCACCACCCAAACAATGAATGCATGGCAGGCTTTTGCGCGAAACGCGGGAGTTCCGGGCAAGGTTCCATGAGCCGGCTGTCCGCGGCATCGCACATGCGGTCGCGCTATTACATGACGTGTAATTGAGCCGCTGCGCCGGCCAGGCCTAATACGGGGCAGGCTTTTGCGACGACAGAGCAGAAGGCTGGCGCGGCGACGACTTCGTCCGCGCGATCACATCCGATTTTGCAAGAGGACGTTACAATGCAAAGGTTCAACCTCCAGACGATCGGCTCGGCACCCGAAAAATCCAGGCCTGCGCTCAAGGCGTTGGAAGAGAATTTCGGCTTTCTTCCGAACGTCATGGCGACTATGGCCAACAGTCCGGTGCTTCTCAACGGATTCGTCGCCACCTTCGGCAGTTTTCACGGCGGCAGCTTCGATGAAATCGAAAAGCAGGTCCTGCTGCTTACCAATGCGGTGACGATCAAGTGCCCCTGGACCGTTGCCGCGCATTCGACATTCGCCATCGAAGACGGCATCGACGAGGGCGAAGTCCAAGCGATCCGAAAGGGCAGGCTGCCAGCCAACCCGAAATACGCGGCGCTCTCGGCGTTGACGAAGACGTTGATCGAAAAAAAGGGAAACGTCACCGATGCCGACATCGATGCGTTCACCGCGGCGGGTTACTCGAAAGCCCAAGTTCTGGAGGTGGTGACCGGCGTCGGCGTTTCGACAATGGCGGCAATCACGACCAACATGGCAGGTACGCCGATCGAGGAGCGCTTCCGGGCGCAGGCATGGTCTCCGCTCGCGGTGGCAGCCTGACCCGCATAAAAACCGAGACCTGGAGCGCGACGCACTTCAGCGTGATTGGCGGCGCATGGATCGGCACGATCCCTGCGCCGCCAAAACTTGAGCCGGATTGAAGCGTATCGCAGCGGCGGTGCCCGAGGATTGCTGACCATGAACCCGTCGAATATCAGGACAGGCATGACGCCCGATCTGGGTGTGCTCTTGCGCCACTGGCGCGATTTGCGCGGCACAAGCCAGCTCGATCTGTCGCTTGATACCGGCATCTCCCAACGACAGATCAGCTTCATCGAAAGCGGACGCAGCGTGCCCAACCGCGAAACCCTGATGGCTATCGCCCGGGGGCTCGATGTGCCTTTACGCGAGCGTAACACATTGCTGCTCGCCGCGGGCTATGCGCCGATGTTTTCCGAAAGCGCGTGGGATTCGGTGGAAATGAAAAGCGTTACCGACGCCCTGACGCGCATCCTGCGGCAGCACGAGCCCTTTCCAGCAGTCGTGATGGATCGCTACTGGAACGTGCTCATGGCCAATGAATCCGCGCCGCGCTTCTTCGGCTGCTTCATCGACATGTCCGCCCGCCAGGGACCGCGCAACATGTTGCATCTGATGTTCGATCCGCAAGGCATGCGTCCGTTCATCGCCAATTGGCCCGATGTCGCCAGGAGCTTGTTCGAGCGTGTCTATCGCGAATCCATCGGCCGCGTTGTCGACGAGAAGACGAAGGTCCTGCTGGCGGAATTGCTCGCCTATCCGGATGTTGAAAACGAATGGAAAAACCCGGTGGCACTGGGCTTCACGCCAGTCATTCCGCTGGGGTTCGTCAGGGAAGGCAGGGTTCTCAACTACTTTTCGATGGTCACCACGGTCGGGACGCCGCAAACCGTCGCTGCCCAGGAACTGCGTGTCGAGTGCATGTTCCCGGCCGACGAGGCAACCGAGACGCTTCATGCCGAAATGATGGCCGTCGGCGCCGGGCATCCAGCGGCCTAGCATCTGGAGACCGGCGTCGACTGCCGCTCAGTCGACCGGCGCCGCGATGGCGGGCGCGGTTTTGGCCGTCTCCTTGCGCACGATCGGCGCCACCCTGGTGCCGTAAAGCTCGATTGCCTTCATGATCTTGGCGTGCGGCATGGTGCCGATTGCCATCTGCAGCAGGAAGCGGTCGTTGCCGAAGATCTTGTGCTGAGCGACGATCTTTTCCGCCACGGCCTCAGGATTACCGACGAAGAGGGCCCCACTGGGACCCCGCGCGTGATCGAAATGCGTGCGGGAGGTCGGGCCCCAGCCGCGCTCGCGGCCGATGCGGTTCATCACCTCGGCCTGCGGTCCGTAGAAATCGTCGGCCGCCTGCTCGCTCGTCTCGGCTATGAAGCCGTGCACGTTGATGCTGGTGGCGAGCCTGGCCGGATCGTTGCCGCCGCGCCGCGCCGCCTCGCGATAGATATCGAACAGCGGCGCGAAACGCGCCGGCTCGCCGCCGATGATGGCCAGCGCCAGCGGCAGGCCGAGCACGCCGGCGCGCGCGGCGGATTGCGGCGTGCCGCCGATGGCGATCCAGACCGGCAGTTTTTCCTGCAACGGACGCGGATAGACGCCGCGGCCGTTTATCGGCGCGCGCAGCTTGCCCTGCCACGTCACTGTCACCTGGTCGCGGATGGCGAGCAACAGGTCGAGCTTCTCGGCGAACAGCTCGTCATAGTCCTCGAGATTGTAGCCGAACAGCGGGAAGGATTCGATGAAGGAGCCGCGCCCGGCCATGATCTCGGCGCGGCCGCCGGACAGAAGGTCGAGCGTCGCGAATTGCTGGAAGACGCGCACCGGGTCGTCGGAGGAAAGCACCGTGACCGCGCTGGTCAGGCGGATGCGCTTCGTGCGCTCGGCCGCCGCGGCCAGCGCCACCACCGGCGCCGAGGCGGCATAATCTGGACGGTGATGCTCGCCCAGGCCGAACACGTCGAGGCCGACCTGGTCGGCCAGCTCGATTTCCTCGACGAGGTTGCGCAGCCGCTCATGCGTGCCGATCGCGCCGGGGCCCGGCTCCGGGCTGACATCGGCAAAAGTGTAGAGACCGAGTTCCATCTGGTTGCGTCCTCAATGTTCATGTCGGCATTTGTTGTCGGCGCTAGAGGTAACCATCCGCCGTTCTGCCCGCCAGACGCGCGGTCTGTGAACAGTGCATCGCGCTGCCGGGCCGTATCCCTGCGGCAACAAGCCCGGATTTTTCATGGCTGCCATACCGTTTTGGCGCTTGAACTTAGCGCTTTCACGCGTATGTAAGCGTCGCGAATAGACTGCAGGGAAGTACACTTGGCTATCTACAGGGAAAAAGACATTTTCGAGCGGCGCAATGCCGCGAACGAGGCAAAGAAGGCGCTGCTCGAGCGCTTCAAGGCAAAACCGGCGGCGGATGATCCGACAGTGCTGGCTCGCCAGGCCGAACGCAAGGCTATCCTTGAGGCCCGCGCCATCCGCGAGGCGGAAAAGGCAAGGCTGAAGCAGGAAAAGCTGGCGCGCGAAGCGGCCGAGAAGGCCGAGCGCGAGGCGATTGCCGAAGCGGCGCGTCTTGCCGCGGAAGCGGCGGCGGCCGAAGAGGCCAAGCGCCGCGAGGCCGAGGAATCCGAGCGCATCGCTCTCGAGCTTGCCGATGAGGCCGCGCGCAAGGCCAAGCGTGACGCACGCTACGCCGCCCGCAAGTCTCGCGTCGGCCGCACGCCTCCGGGCTTCTCCGCCCGCTAGAGCAATTCCAGGAAAATGGTTCAGGGTCGCCGAAAGCGGCCCTGAACGCGTTTGTGCTACGTATACCGAGCTAGGCGACCAGTTTCAGCCCGACGATGCCGCAGACGATCAGGCCGATACAGGCGAGCCGGACGATCGTCGGCGGCTCGCCGAGCAGCCAGATGCCGAGCAGCGCCGTGCCGACGGTGCCGATGCCGGTCCACACCGCATAGGCCGTGCCGACAGGCAGCGTCTTCAGCGCCAGCCCGAGCAGGCCGAGGCTTACGATCATCGAGGCGATGGTGAGAAGGGTCGGCAGCGGCTTGGAGAAGCCGTCGGTATATTTGAGGCCGATCGCCCAGCCGATCTCGAACAGGCCGGCGAAGAAAAGAAAAATCCAGGACATCGAAGACACTCCGTCATTCCAGCATCGCCTGAGATGCTTGGCGGCGGGTCGTCCCGGCCGGTTTTCGGGGAAGCGAGGTCGTCCTCGCCCTTTGATATGGCGTAGCCTCGATCAACAAAACACCGGCAGCATTGTCATGCCGCCGGTTCAAAGTCAGCATTGAGCCGGGTCGGCCGAATTCGGCCGCTTACTTTTCCTTGATACGCAACGCCTTGACCGGCGGCGCCTTCGGAGCCGGGGCCGCGGCGGGCTTCTTGGCGTCCTTCTTCGGCTTGCGGGCTTCCTTGCCCGCCTTCATCGCACCTTTAGCCATGATTCGCTCCTCCGATTGTGGGCGTGCGAGTGAAACAAGAGAAATGCCCGGCTGCAAGAGGCTGTGCCGCTTTGCGAAGCCGGTCGACCGGCTGTCAACCGATTTCCGGGCACAGCGCGGTTCGAAACCTCGCACGGGCTGGTGCATTGTCTGTGAGGCGGGCCGCTAGGCTCGGGCGCGGGGCAGCTCGGAGATCGGATGGCAGGACATAGCGGGTCGAGACGGGTGATCTACGCCGCGCTCGCCGGCAATTTGGCGATCGCGGCGACCAAATTCGCGGCGGCCGCCCTCACCGGTTCGTCCGCCATGCTGTCGGAAGGCGTGCATTCGCTGGTCGACACCGGCAACGGCGCGCTGCTCCTCCACGGCATGCGTCGCGCCGCGCGGCCGCCCGACCGAACCCATCCGCTCGGCCACGGACGCGAGCTCTATTTCTGGAGCTTTATCGTGGCGCTTCTGGTGTTCGCGCTCGGCGCCGGCGTCTCATTCTATGAAGGCGTCATCCACATCATGGCGCCCGAGCCGTTCGTCAACGCCAAGGTCAACTACATCGTGCTTGCCCTCTCCTTCGTCTTCGAAGGCAGCTCATGGCTGTTAGCGCTGAAGGAGTTCCGGCAGCAGAAGGGCAAGCAAGGCTGGCTGCAGGCCGTGCAATCGAGCAAGGACCCCAGCGTCTATACGGTGCTGTTCGAGGACAGCGCCGCGCTGTTCGGGCTGGCAGTCGCTTTCGCCGGCATCCTGTCGGCCCAGCTTCTGGAAATCCCCGAGCTCGACGGCCTCGGCTCGATCGGCATCGCCATCATCCTCGGCGCGACCGCCATCTTCCTGGCGCGCGAGAGCAAAGGGCTGCTGCTGGGCGAACCTGCCTCATCCGAAGTGCAGAAGAAGGTGCTGGCGATCGTCCAGGACGATCCGGCGGTGCAGCGCGCGAACGGAATCCTGAGCGTCCATATCGGGCCGGAGGAAATCGTCGCGGGCTTGAGCATCGAATTCGAGGATCATCTCAGCGCGCCCGATATCGAGGCCTGCGTCGAGCGCCTGGAAGCCAGGCTCAAGAAGGAAATGCCGCAGATATCGAGGCTCTTCGTCAAGCCGCAGGCAACTGGCACATGGGAGCGGCGGCGCAAGGCCATGGCCGAGGCCTCGGAGGAGGGATAGGTTTTGACAACGCGCACTTGTCAGGAGGAAGGCTATGAAGATCGACGGCGGATGCCATTGCGGTGCGATCGCCTATGAGGCGGAGGTCGATCCGGAAAAGACTTCGATCTGCCACTGCACCGACTGCCAGCAGCTGACCGGCACGGCCTTTCGCGTGACGGTTCCGGCGCCGGAAAGCGACTACCGGATTACCAGGGGCGCGCCGAAGGTCTATATCAAGACCGGGTCGAGCGGCGCCAGGCGGGCGCAGGGCTTTTGCGGCGAGTGCGGATCGCATCTTTACGCGACGTCGGTTGGCGATGGGCCCAAGATCTACGGCATCAGGGTCGGCACGGCGCGTCAGCGCGAGGAACTCGTCCCGAAAAAACAGGTCTGGCACCGCTCGGCGTTGCACTGGCTGCCGGAATTCGAAGGCATGACGACCATCGAGGAGCAGTAGCACTGTCGGATCGGCCCGTTGGCGCAAGCCTCGGCGATTGGCTGAATCTTTCGCGCCTTGGTCATCCTCGGGCTTGACCCGGAGATCCATGCCGTGACCGATGTGAGGGGCTCGGCGGAGCGAAATTCTCATCTCAATGGCTTAGCGCCACGGCATGGGATTCCAGGGTCTGCGCGCGTCGCTTCGCTCCTTGCTCCGCCCTGGAATGACGAAGTGATCGGCGTTCCAGCCAATCTCCAAGGAATGCGACCTCGCCAGCGAAGGAAGAATCGGTCGTTCCAACGTCGGCGTCGAGCGACTACTCGTCGCCTTCGACGACGCGCAGCCTGAGCTGTCCCGTCTTGGAGTCCGCTACCCGCGAACCGCCTTCGGCTTTTGGCGCTGCGCTTCGCGCGGCCTCTGTCTCGCCTTCCGCGAATTCCAGCGCCTCGATCTTCTGGCCGCGCTTGGTCACCTTCGACGTCGACACCAGGATGTCGTCGATGTCCCGCGCCGCCTGGCCGAAATGTGTCTGCAGCCGGCGTACCCGCTCGTCGACCCGACCCACATCCTCCATCAGGCGGATGACCTCGCCCTGGATAAGATGCGCCTGCTCGCGCATGCGGGCGTCCTTGAGGATTGCCTGGATCACCTGGATCGACAGCATCAGCAGCGAGGGCGAGACGATGACGACGCGGGCGCGATGCGCCTTCTGCACCACCGCCTCGAAATTCTCGTGGATCTCGGCGAACACCGATTCCGACGGCACGAACATGAAGGCGGTGTCCTGTGTCTCGCCCTGGATCAGGTATTTTTCGGCGATATCGCGGATATGCACCTCGATGTCGCGCCGGAAAGCCTGCGCCGCGGCCTTCTGCATGTCGGCGCCTTCGGCCGCGCGAATGGCGTTCCACGCTTCCAACGGGAATTTTGCGTCGATGGCGAGCATCGGCGCGCCGTTCGGCATCCGCACCAGGCAGTCGGGCCGGCTGCCGTTGGAGAGACTGGCCTGGAACTCGTAGGCGCCGTGCGGCAGGCCGTCGGCGACGATCGCCTCCATCCGCGACTGGCCGAAGGCGCCGCGCGTCTGCTTGTTGGAGAGGATCGCCTGCAGCTGCACGACCTGGCCGGCCAAGGACTGGATGTTGCCTTGCGCGGTGTCGATCACCGCCAGCCGCTCCTGCAGCTTGGCCAGGCTTTCATGCGTCGACTTGGTCTGCTCGGCCATGGTCTGGCCGAGACGCCCGGTCATGGCGTCGAGCCGTTGTCCGAGCGACTGGGTGAGCTCGGCCTGCCGCGCCCCGAACACCTCGGCGATCGCCCCCATGCGCCCCTGCATCTCGGCCTGCGCTTGCATGATGTCGGCCATCCTCGCCTCAGCATCGCGGGCATGGTCGGCGGCTTCGGCGGCCGCCGCCGCGCGTGCCCCGGCCGCGCGCCACAAGGCGACGACGAGCGCCACGGACAGCGCAAGCAGAAGGATCGCGCCGAAAGCCAGCGCCTGGCCAAGCGTCGCGGTCGTGGCGCCAAGCCGCGCGATGGGCTCGGAAAGGACGGAGGTCATGTCGTTCATTTGGGCAGCATAACCGATTCGGCCTCCTGGCACAGATCAAAACGTGAACAGGTCAAAGATGCCCCGGTTGACGCTTTTCAAGCGAGGTCTTAGGTGAGACGCCATGTCGATCAAGCCGCTCATCATCCTTCCCGATCCCGTCCTGCGCCAGGTTTCCAAGCCGGTCGAGCGCGTCGATGCCGATTTGCGCAAGCTCGCCGACGACATGCTGGAGACCATGTATGACGCGCCGGGCATCGGCCTCGCGGCGATCCAGGTCGGCGAGCCGCGGCGGCTGCTGGTCATAGACCTTGCCAAGGAAGGCGAGGAGCCTCAGCCGCATGTCTTCATCAATCCGGAAGTGCTCGAAAGTTCCGACCAGCGGTCCGTCTATGAGGAAGGCTGCCTGTCGATCCCCGACTATTACGCCGAGGTCGAGCGCCCGGCTTCGGTGCGGGTGAAGTATCTCGACCGCGACGGCAAGCTGCAGGAGATGCAGGCGGAAGGTCTGATGGCCACCTGCCTGCAGCACGAGATAGATCATCTCAACGGCGTTTTGTTCATCGACCACATCTCGAAGCTCAAGCGCGACATGGTGGTGCGGAAGTTCAAGAAGCTCGCCAAGGACAAGGCGCCGGGTAAGATGGTGGGATAGAGGGGCATGCCCCTTCGCGTCATCTTCATGGGCACGCCGGATTTCTCCGTGCCGACCTTGCGCGCCATCGCCGAGGCCGGCCACGAGATCGCGGCCGTCTACACCCAGCCGCCGCGCGCCGCCGGCCGGCGCGGGCTGGAGCTGACGCCCTCGCCGGTGCAGCGCGAGGCGGAGCGGCTGGGGCTCGACGTTCGGACGCCGACGTCGCTGAAAAGCGAGGCCGAGCAGCAGGCTTTTGCCGCCTTGCAGGCCGATGTCGCGGTGGTCGTCGCCTACGGCCTGCTGCTGCCGAAAGCCGTTCTGGACGCGCCAAGGCTGGGCTGCCTCAACGGCCATGCCTCGCTTTTGCCACGCTGGCGTGGTGCTGCTCCCATCCAGCGCGCCATCATGGCCGGCGATACCGAGACCGGCATGATGGTCATGAAGATGGAAGAGGGTCTGGACACCGGGCCGGTGGCAATGGTTGAAAAAGTCGCCATCGCGCCCGACATGACAGCCGGCGAATTGCATGACCGACTGATGGTTCAAGCCGCCTCGCTGATGGTTGAGGCGCTCGCGCAGTTGGGGATAAATTGTCTGACATTTACCCAACAGGCAACGGCAGGGGTGACCTACGCCCGAAAGATCGATAAATCGGAGACACGCGTAGACTGGACGCGGCCTTCTGGCGAAGTCCACAATCACATTCGCGGCCTCTCGCCCTTTCCGGGCGCGTGGTGCGAGGTCGACATTGGCGGCCGCATGGAGCGGCTGAAACTGCTTCGTTCGACGCTCTCGGATGGCGTCGGCGAGTCGGGAGGAATTCTCGATGACCGGCTGACGGTCGCCTGCGGGACAGGCGCGGTCAGGCTGGTCGAAGTTCAACGGGCGGGCGGAAAGCCTGCCACTGCGCAGGAGTTTTTGCGCGGAGCCAAGATCGAAAAAGGAACGAAACTCACATGAGCATGATGTCGATACGCGCGGCGACGCCGCGGGATCGCGAGGCGATCCGCCTCGTCGAAGAACATGCCTTTGGCCAGCAGGCGGAAGCCGGCCTGGTCGACGCGCTTGTCACCGGCGGTGATGCCGTCGTCGAGCTGGTTGCGGAGGAAGACGGGCAGGTCGTCGGCCATATTCTTTTCTCGCGACTGTTCGTTCAGAACGGCACCAAGCAGTTCGCCGCCGTCGCGCTGGCGCCGCTGGCGGTCGAGCCGTCGTTCCACGGCACCGGCATCGGCGGCGCGCTGATCCGCGAGGCGCATGTCCGCCTCAAGGAAGCCGGCGAGATGCTGGCCGTGGTGCTGGGCGATCCGGTCTATTACGGCCGCTTCGGGTACGCCCATGCGCGCGCCGCAGGATTCGAGAGCGAGTATCAGGGCGAGGCGCTGCAGGCGCTGGCCTGGGGCGACGCGCCCGAGACCGGCAGGCTGGTCTACGCTTCCGCCTTTACCGCTTTAGCCGCCTAGGCGAGCGGCAAGCGCCGCAGGACATGCCGCGTTTTCGGCTCGATATCGAATATGACGGCAGCCAATTCGCCGGCTGGCAGCATCAGGCCGACCAGCCCTCGGTGCAGCAGGCGATCGAGCAGGCGATCGAGAAGTTCTGCGGCGAAGAGGTAAGAATACGTGCCGCCGGCCGCACCGATGCCGGCGTGCACGCCACCGCGCAGGTCGCCCATGTCGACCTGGCCAAAGCGTGGTCGGGCGACAAGGTGCGCGACGCCGTCAACGCGCATCTGCATGCGGCCGGCACGCGTGTCGCCATTCTGAAGGCTGCCGTCGTCGCCGACGGTTTCGACGCGCGGTTTTCCGCCACCGGCCGGCATTATCTTTATCGCATCCTCAACCGCCGGGCGCCGGCGGCGCTGGAAAAGGGCAAGGTCTGGTGGGTGCCGAAGCGGCTCGACGCCGAGGCCATGCATGAGGCTGCCAAGGTGCTGCTCGGAAAGCATGACTTCACCACCTTCCGCTCAACCCAGTGCCAGGCCGAAAGCCCGGTCCGCACGCTTGATCGCCTCGACGTCAGCCGCGATGGAGACTTCATCGAGCTGCGCAGCTCGGCGCGCTCTTTTCTGCACAACCAGGTTCGCTCTATGGTCGGCTCGCTGAAGCGCGTCGGCGACGGCTCCTGGAGCGCCGCCGATCTCAAGGCGGCGCTCGAAGCGCGCGACCGCGCCGCCTGCGGCCAGGTAGCGCCGCCGGACGGGTTGTTTCTTGTCGGGGTGGATTATCCGGAAGGCGTCTGAGCGCGGTCTCGATCAGGCGCCTCACGGTTTCTTCTGCGAGTGGGTCTCGTGGCGCTTGCGCGCCCGTTGGGCCATTTCCGCAGGCGAAATGACTTTGCCAGGGTTTGTCTTCAACGCATCATAGGTCGGTGCGACTTCCTCGCGGAGCCAGCGCTCCACCGCGGCGTCGCGCTCCTGAAGGGCGCGAAGCCCAGCGCGGATGACTTCGCTGCTGGTCGCATACGTGCCCGAGCGGACGAGTTGATCGATGAAGGCGGCTTGCTCCGCCGGCAGGCTGAAGATGCATCTTTCGGTGTCGGGCAGGATCAACCCGTCGTGCCGTCCGGTATGTCGATGCCGAGCAGCGCCTGCAGGCCGAACAGGACCAGCAGCGAGGCAACGAACATGCCGATGAACACGGTCGTGCCCACCGCGGCGCCTTTGCCGATGGTTGTATTGGTCATGCGCCAGGTCAGCACCATCGACAGGGCGAACAGCGCCAGCGATACCAGGCTGCTGACCTCGCTGGCGGAAGGCAGGAGCAGCCTGAGCAGCGCCGAGGGCAGCATCAGCCAGGCGATGATCGCCGACGCCCAGTTGGACGCGACGACATAGTGGACGAAGCGGCCGCCGATGCCGGCGCGGGGCGCCACCAGCGCAAGCGCGACCAGCGGCAGCACCCAGGAGCCGATATCGACGGTCGCCAGCCTTATCAGCATGCCGAGGCGCCCGGCGAAGGCATCGGGGTCGCCGACCTCATTGGCTATCCCGACCCAGCCTACGATCAGCGCCGGCGCCGCCACGACGATGGCAAAGAAGGAATTCCAGAAACCGTCGGCCGAAAGGTCGAGCAGGCGCAGGCCATCAGCCTTGCCGAACATCAGGCGCCAGGCGCCGGCCAGCGAAGCATAAGTTTCGTCTGCCGAAAGCATGGTCACGAAAGGCCTTGTCCGAACCAGTCTTCGATAAAGCGTTCGTAGATTTGCGTCAGCGTCTCGAGGTCGGCAAGCGCGACGCGCTCGTCCACCATATGCATGGTCTTGCCGACCAGCCCGAACTCGACCACAGGGCAATAATCCTTGATGAAGCGCGCGTCCGACGTGCCGCCGGAGGTGGAGAGCGCCGGCCTCTTGCCGACCACCGCCTTGACCGAACCGCTCAGCGTATCGATCAGCTTGTCGTCGCGGGTGAGGAAGACATGGCTCGGCCGGTCGCGCCAGACAAGCTCGTAGTCGACCGGCGCCTTCTTGCCCGGCCGGTATTTCTTGCGCGCGGCGGCCTGGTCGAGCCGGTTGTGGATCTCGGACTGGACCGATTCGGCGTCCCAGGTGTCGTTGAAGCGGATGTTGAAAATGGCCGTCGCCTTCGCCGGGATGACGTTGGTCGCCGCATTGCCGACATCGATCGACGTCACTTCGAGGTTGGTCGGCTGGAAATCCTTTGTGCCCTTGTCGAACACCGGATGGAGCAGCGCGTCGACAAGGCTGATCAGGCCACGCACCGGATTGTCGGCAAGCTGCGGATAGGCGGCATGGCCCTGGCGTCCGTTGACGGTGACGCTGCCCGACAGCGAACCGCGCCGGCCGATCTTGATCATGTCGCCGAGGGCATCGGGATTGGTCGGCTCGCCGACGATCGAGGCGTCCCACTTCTCGCCCTTGGCCGCTGCCCAGTCGAGCAGCTTGGTGGTGCCGTTGATGGCCGGACCTTCCTCATCGCCGGTGATCAGCAGCGACACCGAGCCTTTCGGGCCGCCATTCTGCGCGACATGGCGCGCAACCGCGGCGACGAAGCAGGCGATGCCGCCCTTCATGTCGACGGCGCCGCGGCCGTACATCTCGCCATTGGCGATTTCGGCGGCGAAGGGCGGATGCGTCCAGGCCGCCTCGTCGCCCACCGGCACCACATCGGTATGGCCGGCAAACATCAGATGCGGGCCGTTGCCTGAGCGCCGCGCATAGAGATTTTCGATGTCCGGCGTGCCGTCTTCCGAGAAGATTGGACGCTCGACCGAAAAGCCGAGCGGCTTCAGCATATCTTGCAGCGCGGCAAGCGCGCCACCCTCGGCGGGCGTCACGGACGGGCAGCGGATCAGGGCGGCAAGATTCGCGGCGGGATCGGTAGGCAATGTCATGGGCAAAGCGATAGTCGAAAGCGTTTGTCGTGTCACGGTGGCAGATGATCGCCGCTCATGCCGCCGACAATATGGTTTTCATGACGGTAAATGCATGTCGCCCGCAAGTGTGCGGCAGTTCTGGGAGAACGACATGCCTAATAGTAAGGTGGCGGCCAAGCGAGGACGAGTGCATGGTCCGTGAAACGAAGACGATCGCAATAGCCGGCGCCGGCAGCATCGGCTGCTATGTCGGCGGCTGCCTGGCGCTCGCCGGACGCAAGGTCGTCTTCCTCGGCCGCGGCCATGTCGTCGCGGCCATGCGCGAAAGCGGGCTGCGCGTCAGCGATCTTGATTGCCACGAACGCCGCATCGAAGCGCAAGCGATTTCGGCCACCGACGATCCGGCGGCAGCGCTCCCCGATGCGGATGTCATCCTGGTGACGGTGAAGCGCGGCGCGACCGGGGAGATGGCCGGGCTGATCGCCGCCCACGGACGCGCTGATGCCGTGGTGGTCAGCCTGCAGAACGGCGTCGACAATGCGGACAGACTGCGCGCCGCATTTCCTGGACGGCGGGTGCTGACCGGCATGGTGATGTTCAACGTCGTCCTGTCGCCCGATGGCGAGGCGCCGTTGCGTGCACATCGCGCCAGCCAGGGCGAGGTGATGATCGACCACGGCGTTGACGGCCTTGTCGATCTGCTCGACGTCGATGGGCTTGCCGTCGAAGCGCGCGCCGACATGAAGGCGGTGCAGTGGGGCAAATTGCTGATGAACCTCAACAATGCCCTCGTCGCGCTTTCCGACCTGCCGCTGGCGAAGCAATTGGCCGACCGAAGCTGGCGCGTCATCCTGGCCGGCCAGATCGACGAAGCGCTCGCCGCTATGCGAGCGGCGGGCATAGCGCCTGCGCGCATCACCGGCCTGCCGCCGTCGCTGCTACCGAAAGTGCTGCGGCTGCCCGACTGGCTGTTCGGGCTTCTGGCCCGCCGCATGCTGGCGATCGACCCTCAGGCGCGCTCGTCGATGTGGGACGACCTGAAACACGGCCGCCCGACCGAGATCGACGAATTGCAAGGCGCGATTATTCGCCTGGCCAGGCAAACGGGCATACCGACGCCGGTCAACGAACGCGTCACGACGCTGGTGCGTCAGGCGGAAGCGGAAAAGCGCGGTCCGCCCGGCCTCGGGCCGGAAGCGGTCGGCGGCGGTCCTCGATCAGCGTGATCTTCTGCCAGATCTTGCGCGACAGGTTGGAGCTCAGATTCTCGATGTCGTTGACGGCGTTGACGACCACATCGTCATTGACCGACTGCGCGAACAGCGCCGCGACCTTGCCGGCGATCGACAGCATTTCGGAGCAATAGTCGAGATAGCGCGCCAGGTCGGCCGCATCGGTGATGCGGGCGGGCGAGTGCGAGGTCGGCTTGAAATCTGCCGACAAGGTCGCCGGATCCTTGGTCAATTGATGCATGTCGATGACATGGATCAGCGAGCGCAGCCCGTGCAGCTGCCGGAAAACCTTCTTGCGCTTGATCCGCTCCTCGGTGCGGATCAGCGCCAGCAGCCCAAGCACTGCCAGGATGACCGTGTTGATCGTCGCCTCGATGCCTTGCATCGACTGCACGGCATCGTCGGCGCCCGAAATGCGGTCGAGCGGCAGGATGGTGCCGACGAACAGGAACATCGCCACGCCGGCGACGAAGGCCGCGACGATGGCGCCGCGCAGCCACCAGATCGGCGCTTCCAGTTCCTTGGCGGCCTTGCCGAGGTCTCGCGACAGCGACACCAGTTCGGCGGCAACGGCGCGCAGGCCCCTTTCCGGGAAACGCTCCGCGACCCGCTCCTCCAGCCTTTGAGCGGTCTCGATGATCCGCGCCGGGTCGAGCGTGCGATAGCGCATGCGACCTCAGCTATCGCCCGGCGCGTTGGTGCGCCTGCCGTAGCGGTTCGGTCCGGGATCGCTGCGGAAACAGGCCAGGATGATGAGCAGGATGGGACCGATGATGAGCGAGATCAGCGCAAAATAGGTCGGCTTGCCGAAATCATGGAAGCGCTTCGCCGTCACCGCGAAGGTGGCCCAGGCCGAGATCAGCAACACGCCCCAGCATATCATGGCCCAGTTCTGGCTGGCGGTCGTGTTCAGCTCCACCCGCGCGAACTGGTAGAACGGGAAAAACTGGACAAGGACCAGCAAAATCCCGGCCAGCGCATAGGCGACCGGGCTCAGCCGCCCCGAAAGGCTGAAGAACAGCCAGAGGAATTGCGATCGTTCAGCCAATGGCGTCCGCTCCGTCGTGGAGGATCAATCGCGCAGCAATTCGTTGATCGAGGTCTTCGACCGGGTCTTGGCGTCGACGCGCTTGACGATGACGGCGCAGTAGAGGCTCGGGCCCGGCTCGCCATTGGGTAGCGGCTTTCCGGGCAGCGATCCGGCGACGACCACCGAGTTCGGCGGCACCTCGCCGTAAAAGACCTCGCCGGTGGCACGGTCGACGATCTTGGTCGACTGGCCGATGAACACGCCCATGCCGAGCACCGAGCCTTCGCGAACGATGCAGCCTTCGACCACTTCGGAGCGCGCGCCGATAAAGCAATTGTCCTCGATGATGGTCGGGCCGGCCTGCATCGGCTCCAGCACGCCGCCGATGCCGACGCCGCCGGAAAGATGCACGTTCTTGCCGATCTGGGCGCAGGAGCCGACCGAAGCCCAGGTGTCGACCATCGTGCCGGTGTCGACATAGGCCCCGACATTGACGAAGGACGGCATCAGCACGGCGCCCGGCGCGACATAGGCCGACCGGCGCACGATCGAGGACGGCACGGCGCGGAAGCCTGCCTTCTCGAAGTCGACGGCGCTCCAGCCGTCGAACTTGGACGGCACCTTGTCCCACCACACGGCCTGGCCGGGACCGCCCTTGATGATCTCCATCGGGTTCAGCCGGAAGGAGAGCAGCACCGCCTTCTTCAGCCACTGGTTGACGTGCCACTTGCCGTCGTCCTGCCGTTCGGCGACGCGGGCGACGCCGCGGTCGAGCAGGTCGAGCGCCGACTGGATGGCATCGCGCGTCTCGCCGCGCGTCGCGGTCGAAATCGTGTCGCGCTCCTCGAAGGCCTTCTCGATGGTTCTTTCGAGGCTCGCCAGATCGGGCTTCGACATGATTTCGCTCCATTACCAAGCTGTTAAGGGGCCACGCCTTAACCTGTTTAAAAGTCGCGCGGACCCTATGTTAAGGCTCAATGGGGGTCAATCGCGCCTGCGGCACGGGACGGCGCAAGTGAAGGAATTGGACGGGTGGATTCGATGACTCCCATGGAAAAGGCAGGGTGGACGCCGCTGCCGCATTCGGACGAGGATCTGGAGCGCTCGAAAGGCGTGCCGGATACCCCGCAGACGCGGGCCGATACCTACCGGCTGGCCTGGAACGATCCCGAGTTCATGACGCGTCGCGAATTGCGCGCCGTGCGGCTGCAGCTCGAGCTTCTGAAGCCGGAAATGATCCTGGCCGAACGCGGCATTCATTCGACCGTCATCCTGTTCGGCGGCGCCCGCCTGCCGGAACCCGGCGGCGAAGCCTGGGCGGCGAAGAACGAGACGCAGAAGAAGAACCTCGAGGCGAACAGCAAATATTACGAAGAAGCGCGCAGATTCGCGCGTCTGTGCTCGCAGCAGTCGGCCACCTCCTATTATCGTGAATATGTCGTCGTTACCGGCGGCGGGCCCGGCGTCATGGAGGCCGGCAACCGCGGCGCCGACGATGTCGGCGCGCCGTCGATCGGCTTGAACATCGTATTGCCGCACGAGCAGGCGCCCAACGCCTATGTCACGCCGGAGCTGTGCTTCAACTTCCACTATTTCGCCGTCCGCAAGATGCATTTCGTCATGCGCGCCAAGGCGGTCGCGGTGTTTCCGGGCGGCTTCGGCACGATGGACGAGTTCTTCGAGACGCTGACGCTCATCCAGACGGGACGCATGGAGCGCGTCCCGGTCATCCTGTTCGGCAAGGCGTTCTGGCAAAGGGCGATCGATCTCGATTTCCTCGCCGAGCAGGGCACGATCTCGCCCGGCGACCAGGACATCATCGATTTCGTCGACACGGCCGAAGAAGCCTGGGAGATCATCCGCCGCTTCTACAAGCTTTAAGGGCGGGAAGACAAACCTGCCCGGTCTGCCTACGCCGGCAGCTCGACCAGCCAGCCATTCGAGTGCGCGAAACGCACGATGGCCGCCCGTGAGTGCAGCGCGAGCTTCTCGGTTGCCCTGGTGCGGTAGGTCTCGATCGTCTTTATGCTGAGGTTGAGCCGGGACGAGATTTCCTTGTTGCTGTAGCCGAGCGCCACCAGCTGGATGACCGACCGTTCCCGTTCGCTGAGATTGCCGGGACCGCCCTGGGTGGCGCCGCGCGGGCTCAATATGCGCGCGGCGAGCGCCGGATCGACATAGTTGTCGCCGGCCAATACGCAGCGGATGGCCTGCAGCAGGTCCGTCGCCGTCGACCGCTTGACCACGAAGCCGCGGCCGCCGGCCGCAAGCACCTGGCGCAGGCAGCCTGGGTCCTCATGCGCCGTCAGCGCTATGCAGCTGACCTCGGGAAAGCGTTCGCCAAGCCGTTCGATCAGCGTGATCCCGTTGACGCCGGGAAGCGATATGTCGACCACGGCGACATCGGGTAGCGTCTTGCCGATCCCTTCAAGGGCATCCTCGGCATTTCCGGCCAGTCCGACGATCGTCAGATCGTCCTGGCTGTCGATCATCGCGCCGACCCCCGACAGGATGATCGGATGGTCATCGACCACGAATATGCGCCTGCAGCACACCTTAACCTCCATCAGTCTGCCAAAGGCCCTGTCACGCGGAAAGGGTCCTCTTGTCCTTGATGGTCTAGGCAACTGGCCCGCCTGGCGCGGGACGCCCGTCTGTTCTGGCGGCCTGAACGGCCGCAACGGGTAAGCCATCCCCCGCCTAACCCAATGAAGCCGGACTGTAAGCCACCGCTAATGTCCGGGATGTGCAGCGCTTCACGTAACCCCACCTGACGCCAAGATGCCGTTTCAGACTTGTTCGCGTCTTGTCGGCCGGACCGTCGATCAGCCGGCCAGAGGCACATCGGCGTAAACGGTTGTCCCCTTGCCCCTGGCGGTTTCAACCGACAATTTGCCACCGACCAGTGCCAGCCGCTCCCTCATTCCGGCAAGGCCCAAATGGCCCGGACCGGGTTCGGCGCTGGCGTCGAAGCCGCGGCCGTCATCCTCGATCGTCAGGCGTATCCGATCGTCCTGGATGTGCGCCGTGACGCTTACGCGGCCCGGCGCGGCATGCTTGCCGATATTGGTGAGCGCTTCCTGCGCAACGCGGTACAAAGTGAGCGCGATCTCGGCAGGCGGCGGGCTCGACAGGGCTTCAAGATCCATCTCGCATGCAATGCCAAGTTGACCGCAAAGCATGGTAGCCAGGTCCTCGACCGAAGCTCTGAGGCCTTGGTGATCGAGGTCCGCGGGTCGCAGGCTCCAGGCGGCGTCATGCACCCTGGCACTCAGCTCGTCGATAAGCATCGCGGCGCGCTCGAGGCGGGCGTCCATCTCCGGCGAGCCGGCGCGAACGATGTGCAATTCGAGCGCGACGCTGGCGAGCAGCTGGCCAAGATCGTCATGCAGCTCTCGCGACAGGCGCAGACGCTGCTCTTCCTGCACGGCAACCAGATGCCGCGCCAGACCACGGCGCTTTCCCGAGCTTTCACCTTTGCCGATGTCGATGCCACCCTCCACCGTCAACGCCGCGCCCGCGAGAAGAGGCACAAGGGTTGATGCTGCGCGCAATATACACCCGGCATATGCCTTTATGCCTGTCAGTTTTTTCCTGATTGCTTCAACTTTTCCTGACACGGGGGTCAGCAGAAAAACCGGCCGCACCTGCCGATCAGCCCGAATTCGTGGGCGCTATTTCCGCGTGCATCCTTAGAGCGTCCTCCCGGTCACCTTGAACTGGCCGGGAAGCTCAACACCAACCAAGGAGAACGTCATGAGAAAGATCATCCTGGCCGCGGCCGTGCTGTCGGCTCTGACCGGTTCGGCATCCGCATTTTCGGTCGGTAGCGGCAACGGCAACGGCAACGGCAATGTCGGCGTCGGCAACGGCAATGGGAACGGCAACGCCAACACCGGCGCCTTCAACGGCAACTTCAACGGCAATGGCAATTTCGGCTTCGGCAACGGCAACGGGAACGGCAACGCCAATATGGGCGCCTTCAACGGCAACTATAACGGCAACCTCAATGCCGGCGCCGCCAACGGCAACGGCAACGGCAACGGCAATTTCGGCCTCGGCAACGGCAACCTGAACGGCAACGGGAACTGGGGCATCGGAAACGGAAGCGCCAACGGCAACGGCAACGCCGGTGTCGGCAACGGCAACGGAAACGGCAACGGGAATCACTAGTCCCCGCCCAACCGCCGGCGTCGCCAAGCTTCAGCTTGGAAAGACGCTGATGGCTCTGGGACCGTCGAGCCAAGCGCCCGTCCCCCGCGCAAGGCTACCGCGACATGTCGCCGGCGGTCCCAGTCCTTTTCGCCCAATCCTTTTTGAAACAGATCCCAATTTCAAAAGCTAAGCCATGGAAGGAGCTCGCAGATGAAACGCTACGTCATACTGGCGCTATGCCTGGGGTTGTTGAGCGCAACCGCGGCGAAGGCTGACACCGCGACGGGCAACCAGGCCTTCGGCATGTCGGCCGTCCAGGGAGCGGTCGGCAAATACGGCCAATCCATCGGCGCGAACGTCAGGGGCATGAACCCGCTCGGCAATTTCGGCGGCAATGTCGGCTACAAGAACAGCGGTACGGGCAATGTCGGCGCCTTCAACAGCGGCACCGGCAATGTCGGCGCTTTCAACGGCAACAACAACACCTCGCCGACAAGCGGCAACGGCAACATTGGCGCCTTCAACGGCAACTCCAACACCGGCCAATACAACGGCAACAGCAACATCGGTGCCGGCAATGGCAACTTCAACGGCGGCAACTTCAACGGAAACGGCAATGTCGGCGCCTTCAACGGCAACTCCAACGGCCGGGGAAACCGCTGATGACCGGCTTCAGCACATCCACCCGGCCTCGCAGGCGCCGGGTGGCGGCGAGGCTGCTTGACGGCAACCGCCTCGCGCTCGGCACACTGCTTGCCGCGTTCCTGGCCGCCGACGCCTCGACCCTTGTCAGGATTGCCGAGCTTCCGATTGGGGCCGGTGTCGCCAACGGTCTTGGCAATACCGGAAACTTCAACGGCAATGGCAACAGCGGCAATTTCAACGGCAACGGCAATGCCGGAAGTTTCAGCGGCAACTTCAATGGCGGCAGCTTCAACGGCAATGCCAATTGCGGCAATGGCCATGGCAACGGCTATGCGTCGGACGGCAATGGCAACGGTACGAGAGCAGCAGGCAATCCGGACCTGTGCCGGTTTTTGAAGGAGCTGAACGGCCGACTGGGACTGCCGCCGGGCACGATTCCGGATTTCGATTAGGTCCTCGATACAAGGTCGCAGGGCTATCGATAGGCCAGATATTCACCGCCCATTTCCGAAATCAGCGCAAACGCCGGCGATTGGCTGAAGTCGCCCGAACCTCGTCATTCCAGGGCGGAGCAGCCGCGAAGCGGCGTCGCGGAGACCCTGGAATCCATTCCGTGACCCTGATCAAAGAGTGCAGCGGAGCAGAATTCTGCGCCGCAGCAGCGCTCATGCGTCACGGAATGGATCCTCGGGTCTGCGCGCGTCGCTTCGCTCCTTGCTCCGCCCGTGGATGACGATCGCGATGGGCGTTTCGGCCAATCGCCAAGGCATGCCTATGCAAACATCGTTAGGCTACGACGTCGACGATCGCGGTGAGGAAACCGGCGAGGTCGTCGGTGACGAAATCGACGTCGTCCTCGTTTGCGGGGTCGCGTTCCCAGATCTCCGAGAAGGTCGGCTCGAAATTGCGCGGCACCACCAGCACGGTCGTCATGCCGAGCGTTTTCGGCACGGCCAGATTGCGCGCCAGATCCTCGAACATCACCGCATTGTGCCCGGTCACCGAGTGCAATTCGGCAAAACGCTCATAGGTCTGGCGCTCCGGCTTGGGGCTCAGCCCCGCCGCGACGATGTCGAAGATGGCGTCGAAATGTTCCAGTATGCCGAGCTGGCGCGCGGTGCGTTCGGCGTGCCTGCGGTCGCCATTGGTGAAGATGAACTTGCGCCCGGGAAGCTGGCGGATCGCTGCGCCCAGCACCGGATCCGGCACCAGCCGCGAATAGTCGATGTCGTGCACCTTCTCGAGGAAATCGTCGGGATCGATGCCGTGCCGCTTCATCAGCCCGTTCAGCGTCGTGCCGTATTCCAGGTAGAGCTCCTTCTGCAGCTTGCGCGCTTCGTCGCGCGAAAGCGTCAGCAGCTCGCCGACATAGGCGGTCATCTTCACGTCGATCTGCGCGAACAGGTTCGAGTGATGCGGATAGAGCGTGTTGTCGAGGTCGAACACCCAGTCCGTGACATGGGCGAAGCGGGCGGGATCGGGTGTCGTTGTCATGGGTTTCTTATGGCATGCCGACGCTGGATTTATCCACAACTTATGCGCGTCACGAAATGTGAAAATGGCGCCTCGCTTCAAATTTTAAAAGTCCTGGAAAGGTCGCCTTTAACGCTTGCTGGCACACAAGCTGACCCTTGGGAGCAAGTGATGAGTCGCATAATTTTGAGGGCCGCTGCCGTGGCGTTCGCTTCGGTCGCTGCCTCGCTGTTGTTGACGCTGATTGTGATGCCGGCGATGGGCTTTCCGATGAGCCGCACGGTCTGGCTGGCGTCGACGGTTTGTCCGCTCGTGCTCGCCTGGGCCGCCAGCGCCAGCAGCTTCTGGCAGAGCGATCGGTTGCAGAATGCTCATCGCGAGCTTGCCCGGGCTCACGCGCAGCTCGCGGCGGCGCACAGGCGCCTGTCGGAAAAGGCAAGCCGGGACGACATGACCGGCATGCTCAACCGCGAGACCTTTTTCGCCGCGCTCGACGGTTCGCGGCGCAAGAGCGATCGCGGCGCGCTGCTCATCATCGACGCCGATCACTTCAAGAGGATCAATGACAGTTACGGTCATCTGACCGGAGACGAAGCGCTGCTTTTGATCGCCGGCGCCATCGAACGCGGCATTCGCAGCGGCGATCTGCTCGGCCGCATCGGCGGCGAGGAATTCGCGGCTTTCCTGGTTGGCGCCAGCGAACCGGAAGCCAAGCATATCGCCGAACGCATCCGCCGCGAGGTCGAGCTGATCCGTTTCCGCCCGGTCGACGAGCGGACCGTGCCGCTCACGGTTTCGATCGGCGGGGTCTGCTGCGGCGAGAGTGCGACCATTTCGGATTTGATGCGCGCCGCCGACCGCAGGCTTTACGAAGCCAAGAACCGCGGCCGCAATCGTTCGATTCTCGACCGCGAGCTGCCCGAGGCGGCATGAAGCCTCGCCGCAGGCGTTAGGAATGCCCTAACCATGTCCATATTCAACCGCGCTAAACTTCCTGGTGTAACGCCGTTTTCACCTGGGTCTGGCACGGAATTGGGCTCCCAGGGCGGCATATGTGCCGTTGAGGAACGGCATGCGTGGATCGAGGCGCCTGTCGAGAGACGTGTCATGAGCAGGTTCATGAGAAAAATGTCGCGCCGCGCGATCGTGCAGGCGCTGATCGCGCTTCCCGCCCTGTCGCTGTTCCGCAGCCAGCAACCCGTGGTCGATGCCGATGAGATCGTCGAGATCAATGGCTGGATCCTGCGGCGAAGCGACCTCACATGATCTTCAACAGCTACGAGGCCTACAAGCAGGCCGGCTTCAGACCCAAGGCCTGCATTCTCGGCTCCGGCCCGGCCGGCACGACGATCGCCAGGAAGCTCGGCGCAGCCGGCATCCCGGTGGTCGTGCTGGAGGCGGGTTCGCGCGAATTCAGCGATGAGTCGCAGGATTTCTACCGCGGCAAGACGGTTGGCGATTTCTATTTCGACCTCGACATCACCAGGCTGCGCTTCATGGGCGGCTCGTCCAATCACTGGGCCGGCTGGTGCCGCGTGCTCGACAAACAGGACTTCGAGCCCAAGGCACGGGCGCCGGACACCGGCTGGCCGATCGGCCGCGCCGACATCGACCCCTATCTTGGCGAAGTTCATGACATTCTCGAGCTTCCGGCGTTCCGTCCGGACGTCCCGGTTTCGGACGACATCCGCTGGGTGCAGTTGATCAAGAGCCCCGCGGTTCGTTTCGGCGAGAAATATGCGGACGAGCTCGACAGGAGCAGGAACATCGCCGTCGTGCTCAACACCTACGCGACCGAGCTCACCGGCGACGGCAAGCGCGTCACCGGCGCGAAGCTCTGGTCGAACGGCCAGGATGCCGGCACCTTCGCGGCGGACTATTTCGTCACCTGCACCGGCGGGCTGGAGAACTCGCGGCTGCTGTTGTGGTCGAATGAGCGCTCGAATGGCAGCGTGGTGCCGAATGCGGCGGCGCTCGGCCGTTACTGGATGGAGCATCCTACCTTCCAGGGCGGCAATGCCATCCTCGCCAATTACTCGGAGTTCGAGGTCGACGCCTCGAAAGAAGCCTTCTTCTCGCCGACGCTTGCCGCGATGGAGCGGCTGCAGATCATGAATTTCGGTATCCGCCTGATCGAGAGCCCCTATCCCAATGTCAAAAAATTGATCGCCGATCTCGCCTGCACGGCGCCCAATATGGCGGAATGGATGTCTTCCCAGCTGGACCAGAGGCTGCACTGCGCCGCCCAGCTTTACGTCGCCTGGGAACAGGCGCCGCTTGCCTCCAACCAGATCGCGCTGTCGAAGGCCGATGTCGACCACGCCGGCGTGCCGCGCATCGAACTGCACTGGAAGAAATCGCCGCTCGAGCGCCGCACGCTGCTTGAGGGCCTCAGGCTTTTCGGCACGACCATGGCGCAGAAGAATCTCGGCCGCGTCCGCATCGACGACTGGATCAGCAATGGCGGCGATTACCCGACCAATGAGGAAACGGCCGGGCACCACCATATGGGCGGCACCCGCATGGGCACCGACATCTTGAAGAGCGTCGTCGACGCCAATTGCAAGGTGCATGGCATGGACAATCTCTATGTCGGCGGCTCGTCGGTGTTCTGCACGTCGGGCCAGTGCAATCCGACGACGACCATCACCGCGCTCGCCTGCCGCCTCGGCGAACATCTCGGCAAGGTGATCGCCGTCTGATTGCGACCGTGCTGCGCATTCATCAAGGCGGCACACGTCCTGCAGAGAGAGCAGCTGGCCAGGATCAAGCCCGAGCCGGACAAGGCATAGCCAGAGGATCAGCGCAGGATTTTGAAAAATTGCCGTTTGTCGACGGGCACGATTTTCACCGTTTCTTTCGGTGACGCTGGCGATTGGCGGAAGCCTCCAACCTCGTCATTCCAGGGCGGAGCAGCCGCGAAGCGGCGTCGCGGAGACCCTGGATTCCATTCCGTGGCTCTGATCAAAGAGTGCAGCCGAGCAGAATTCTGCACCGCGGCAGCGCTCATGCGACACGGAATGGATCCTCGGGTCTGCGCGCGTCGCTTCGCTCCTTGCTCCGCCCGTGGATGACGACTGGGTGGGCGTTTCGGCTAACCGCCAAGGCATGGCATCTGCCAACGCAAACATAGCCAAGCGGTCAAAATCCCTGGGGAACTAATTGCAAAAAGGCACAAAGCGGCCCAGCCGCCTGTCGGCAGCTGAACCGCGCTGAATGTCGGTTGGGCGAAAACCGACCTCAGACCGTCGCCGGGTCGAGCGCCGGCTGGCCCTTGAACCGCGCCACGATGCCGGCGAGGTCGCCATGGGCGAAAGCATCGCGCAGCGCATCGAAGGACGGCAGTACGAAATAGGCGCGCTGGAACTTGTCGATCTCATAGCCGGTGCGCATCACCGTCTCGAGGTCAAACGGCACATGGTGCGCGTCCTTGCTCTCGACCGCGAATTGCAGCTCGGTGAAGGACGACATCAGCCCGGCGCCGAAAGCTTTCAACGGCTGGCCGGCTTCCTGGATGAGGCCGTATTCGGCGCTGTACCAGTAGAGCCTCGTGATCATCTCGTCGCCGCCGAGCGCGATCAGATCTTCCGCCTTCCGGCCATACATCTGCATGAAATCGGCGAACACCGGCTGGGTCAGGATCGGCACATGGCCAAAGAAATCGTGGAACATGTCCGGCTCGACGATGTAGTCGAGCTCCTTCTTCGTCCGCAGCCAATTGGTCACCGGGAAGCGCCGATTGGCGAGATGATCGAAGAAGGGGCCGGCCGGAATGAGGCCGGGCACCGCAACGATCTCCCAACCCGTCAGCCTGGCGAGCTTTTCGCTCACCTCGTCGAAATCCGGAATCCTGTCGAGCAGGCCGAGCGCGGCGACGCCGTCGAGATACGAGCGGTGCGCGAGCTTCCGCGTCAGCTTCGTCTGGCGATCGCAAAGCGTGCGCCACACCGCCTGCTCCTCGGCGGAGTAGCCGTAGCCCTGCGCCACGGTGAAATCGCTGCGGCAGACCGAATAGTCGCCCCGCAGACCCTGCGCCGCGCATTCGGCGGCATAATCGGCAACGCTGATCGTCATCATATCCTCCTCAAGATCGTGATCGGCGGATCGTGAAGGGGAGTTTAGAAGCGACCGCTGAGGCAAATCAGCTTTGTTTATGGCACGCCAGCGGATTTGGAGGTAAAAGCACTCAGATCAACGCGACCCTGAGAAAAAATGCCTCAATTCGACGATTTCGAGATAAGGATGCTCGACATCCTGCAGCGCGACGGCCGCAAGCCCGTCTCGGAGCTGGCGCAAGAGATCGGCCTGTCGACCACGCCTTGCGCGCGCCGCTTCGAGGCCCTGCAGGAAGCCGGTATCATCAAGGGCTTTGCCGCCGTGCTCAGCCGCCGCGCCGTGGGCTTGACCGTCGAGGTGTTCATCCAGGTGCGGCTGGTCAGCCACAGCGACGGCTCGCCCGAAAGCTTCATCGCCGCCGTGCAGCGCATGGACGAGGTCTCGTCCTGCTGGACCATGACAGGCGACTACGATTTTCTGCTGCATGTCTTGGTGCCGTCGGTGGACGACTTGAACGCCTTCGTCATGCACCGGCTGATGCGTCTGCCCGGTGTGCGCGATGTCCATACGCAACTGGTGCTGCAGAACATCAAGGGACCCGGCCACGTGCCGCTCAGCCATCTGCGGCGCTGATCCGGTCAAATCTGGCGAAAAGCTGCGTGGAAACTGCTGAACCGCGCCAAGGCGGCTTCGGCATCTGTCATTAGCACAAGCGGACCAATATGGAGGTCCGCCTTGAATATCGTGCTTATCAATCCGCCGCACACCGCCATCGGCAGCCGTGTGCCCGACGACCACCTGCCGCCGCTCGGTCTTTTGGCGATCGGCGGGCCGCTGATCGATTCCGGCCATCAGGTACACCTGGTCGACGCCGAGTTCGGGCCGATGCCGCTTGCGGCGGTGGTGGACGAGGCGCTGCGCGGCGATCCGGATTTCGTGCTGATCGGCCATTCCGGCTCGACCTCGGCGCATCCGACCGCCTTGAAGATCGCCGAAATGATCAAGGCCCGCGCGCCGGGCGTCGTCGTCATCTATGGCGGTGTCTTCCCGACCTATCACTGGCGCGACATTCTCGCCGCGAGTGACGTCTTCGATTTCATCGTGCGCGGCGAGGGCGAGGCGACCGCGACGGCGCTGGTCGAGGCAATCGAGATGCGCCAGCCGGTGGCGAGCGTCGCCGGCATCGCCTATCGCGACGATTTCGGCCGTCCTGTCGCGACGCAGGCGGCGATGACCATAGCCGACCTCGATGCCTGGCGGGTCGGCTGGGAGCTGATCGATCACCGCCGCTACTCCTATTGGGGCGGCAAGCGGGCCGTGGTCATGCAGTTCTCGCGCGGCTGCCCGCATCTGTGCAACTATTGCGGCCAGCGCGGTTTCTGGACCCGCTGGCGCCACCGCGACCCGGTCAAATTCGCCAGGGAGATTGCCCGGCTCTATCGCGAGCACGGCGTCGAGCTGATCAATCTCGCCGACGAGAACCCGACTTCCTCGAAAAAGGCCTGGCGCGCCTTTCTCGACGCCATGATCGCCGAAAACGTGCCGGTGCTGATCGTCGGCTCGACCCGCGCCGACGATATCGTGCGCGATGCCGATATCCTGCATCTTTATCGCAGGGCCGGCGTCATCCGCTGGCTGCTCGGCATGGAGAACACCGACGAGCAGACGCTGTCGCTGATCCGCAAGGGCGGCAGCACGAAGTCCGACCGCGAAGCGATCCGGCTGCTCAGGCGGCACGGCATCCTGTCGATGGCGACCTGGGTCGCCGGCTTCGAGGACGAGACCTTGCGCGATCTCTGGCGCGGCTTCCGCCAGCTCATCGCCTATGACCCCGACCAAATCCAGGCGCTCTATGTCACGCCGCATCGCTGGACGCCGTTCTTCCGCATCGCCAAGGACCGCAAGGTGATCCAGCAGGACGTGCGCCTGTGGGATTACAAGCACCAGGTTCTGCACATGACCAGGCTGAAACCCTGGATGCTGTTCTTCGCCGTCAAGCTGATCGAGGTGGCGGTGCAGTCGCGGCCGAAGGCGCTGGCGCGCATCCTGTTCCACCCCGATCCCGAGCAGCGCCATTCGATGCGCTGGTACACGAAGATGGGCCGCCGCGTCTGGTTCCGCGAGGTCTGGGGGTTTCTGGTCCGCGACGGCCGCATCACGGATGGGCCGACATTAGCCGAATTCTGGGGCGCGCCGCAGGACGCCGAGGAGGAATCGATGATCGTCGGGCGTCAGCCACGCAAGTCCGTCGCGCCGGTTATTGAAGATCGACGCGCGCCGGCTGCAAGAAAGTTAGCCGGCTGACATGGCGATTCACCATTGCATGGAAATGGTGAACTTGCCTTTCTTACGGAACGATCAGCGTGCCGGCGCCGTGCTCGGTGAAGAGCTCGAGCAGCACCGAATGCGGCGTCTTGCCGTTGAGGATGACGACGCCTTCGACGCCGCGCTCGATCGCCTCGATGCAGGTCTCGACCTTTGGAATCATGCCGCCCGAAACCGTGCCGTCCTTGATCAGCGCCCTGGCCTCGGCGACCGTCAGCTCGTCGATCAGCTTCTTGTTCTTGTCGAGGACGCCCGGCACGTCGGTGAGGAAGAGCAGGCGCGAGGCGCGGCAGGCGCCAGCGATGGCGCCGGCAAAGGTGTCGGCATTGATGTTGTAGGTGTGGCCGTCGCGGCCGGGCGCCACCGGTGCCAGCACCGGGATCATTTCCGAGCGCGCCAGAAGGTCGAGCAGCGTGCGGTCGACCTCGACCGGCTTGCCGACGAAGCCGAGATCGAGCACCCGCTCGATGTTGGAATCCGGATCGACCATGGTCTTGCGCGCCTTTTCGGCGAACACCATGTTGCCGTCCTTGCCGCAGAGCCCGATCGCCCACTCGCCCTCGGCGTTGATCAGCGCCACGATCTCCTTGTTGATCGAGCCGGCCAGCACCATCTCGACGATCTCGACCGTCTTCTGGTCGGTGACGCGCAGGCCGCCCTCGAACTTGGATTCGATGCCCATCTTGGTGAGCATCGCGCCGATCTGCGGCCCGCCGCCATGCACGACGATCGGGTTGACGCCGGATTGTTTCAACAGCGCGATGTCGCGGGCGAACGCCTTGCCGAGCTCGGTATCGCCCATGGCATGCCCGCCATATTTCACCACCACCGTCTTGTTCTCGTAGCGCTGCATATAAGGCAGCGCGCGCGAGAGCAGCGCGGCCTGCATTTCGGCGGTGGCGGCGATGTCCGTCATCGGTATCGATCCCAGCTAGCGTAAATGGCGGCCTCTTAGCGGGAATTGCCGCAGGTCGCAAACGGCTTTGCGGTCACAATAATGATATCTGCCAGTTCCCCAGACAGGGATTTTGACCGGCCGGCCAACTTTGCGTTGGCAAGCAGCATGCCTTGGAGACTCGCCGAAACGGCCCTGCCTCGTCATCCACGGCCGGAGCAACGAGCGTAACGACGCGCGCAGACCCGAGGATCCAATTCCGTAACGTCCGAGCGCCGCCGCGGTGCAGAATTCTGCTCCGCTGCACTTTTGACTAAGGTCACGGAATGGATTCCAGGGTCTTCGCGACGCCGCTTCGCGGCTGCTTCGCCCTTGAATGACGAGGTTGGAAGGGCTTCAGCAATCGCCGGCGTTTGCGCTGGTTTCACCGACACAATGACGAAATCTGCTCCCAGCACAGTAATTTTGCCCGGGGTAGGCCGTGTTTGTGTTGGCAGGCGGCATGCCTTGGAGATTGGCCGAAACGGCCCAACCTCGTCATCCACGGGCGGAGCAAGGAGCGAAGCGACGCGCGCAGACCCGAGGATCCATTCCGTAACGTCCGAGCGCTGCTGCGGTGCAGAATTCTGCTCCGCTGCACTCCGCGGCTCAGGTCACGGAATGGATTCCAGGGTCTCCGCGACGCCGCTTCGCGGCTGCTTCGCCCTGGAATGACGAGGTTGAGCGGCTTACGCCACCCCAGCGTTTGTGCCGATTTCACCGAAATGACGATGACATTCTTACCGTAACAAGTGGCAGTTTTCAAAATCCTGCGCAGAACCGCCGGGCACTTCAGCGGCGCGCCCAACGGCACAATGCCGAACTGTGCCGGTGGGCCCGTGGCCGCTGGTGGACAACGCTTCCGCCGCCGTTGCAATTAGATCGCAATCTTCTAATTTGCCTGCATGGCGCCGCAGGATATCAGCAAGCTGATCGTCCGGACTTCGATGAAGGACCGGGCGGCGTTCGATCTGCTCTACAAGCAGACCAGCGGGAAACTTTTCGGCGTCTGCCTTCGTGTCTTGAGGGACCGGGGTGATGCGGAAGAAGCGCTGCAGGAGGTCTTCGTCAAGATCTGGACGAAGGCGGATCGTTTCGCGGTTTCCGATCTGAGCCCAATTTCCTGGCTGGTGGCCGTTGCGCGCAATCATGCGATCGATCGCATCCGGTCGCGACGCACTCCTTCTGCCAACATCGATACGGCCCTCGACGTCGCCGATCCGGCGCCGGGACCCGAGGCCATGGCTGTGGCGGGCGGCGAGACCGAACGCATCTACCATTGCCTCGACGAACTGGAGCAAGACCGGGCGGCTGCCGTCCGGGGCGCCTATCTGGGCGGCGAGAGCTATGCCGAGCTGGCGGAGCGCTTCAAGGTTCCGCTGAACACGATGCGGACCTGGCTGCGGCGAAGCCTGCTGAAACTGAGAGAATGCCTGGAAAGATGACGCTGGCAGAGGACAACGGACCGGAACGTGGAGGCGACGATCTGCTCGCCGCCGAATACGTTCTCGGCGTTCTGGCAGCCGACGAGCGCCAGATCGCTTCCCGTCGCATCGATGCCGAGACGGCGTTCGCCCGCCTGGTCGATGCCTGGGAAGCCCATTTCGCGCCGATGGCCGCCGCTTATGCCGCGGTCGAGCCGCCGGCTTCCGTGAAAGTGGCAATCGACCGCCGCCTGTTCGCGTCGTCCGCGTCCACGGCGCCCAGCGGCGGCCTGTGGGCGAGCCTCGCCTTCTGGCGCGGCCTCGCCGCGGCGGCCATCGCTGCTTTGGCCGTCTATGTCGCCCTGCCTTACGTCAACCCGCCGGTCCAGCCGCCCGAGACCAGGCTGGTCGCCTCTCTGGCCGCCGACAACAGCAACGTCAAATATCTTGCGGTCTATGACGCCGCCCGCCACGAGGTCGGCTTGTCGCTGGTCTCCGGCGACCGCGGCGCCGGCAAGGATTTCGAGCTGTGGATGATCGAGGGCAAGAACGCGCCGGTCTCGATGGGTGTCATCCCCGGCGGCCCGACCGCGCGCATGTCGGTCACGCCGGCCGTCCAGCAGAAGCTGGCGCAAGGCGCCGTGCTCGCCGTCAGCCTCGAGCCCTCCGGCGGTTCGCCGACCGGCCAGCCGACCGGTCCGGTCGTCGCCGCGGGTGACCTGAAGGGCATCTGACCCTGGTCAGCCGGTTATCGAAGACTAACTGCAGTCTATATCCTGCCATTTCTAGGTGGGAAAATTTCGCTGTCGCCATCGGTGACACAGACGCAATAAAGCACCGGAACAAAAATCGCGCGCCCTTCGTGAAACTAACGCTTTTCGGGCCCGTATCTCCTCGCGTTCCCACGGACGGGAAGAAACAACCCGAGGAGACTGACCTCATGCGTAAACTCGCTACCCTTTTGCTTGCCTCTACACTTGGCCTTTCGGCGCTCGGCGCCGTTGCCTACGCTGCCAATCCGATGGTCGGCGGCGCGCCGATGTATGCCAAGAAGAACATCATCGAGAATGCCGTCAATTCGAAGGACCACACCACGCTGGTCGCCGCCGTCAAGGCCGCCGGCCTGGTCGACACGCTGCAGGGCGCCGGCCCCTTCACCGTCTTCGCGCCGACCAACGAGGCCTTTGCGGCGCTGCCCGCCGGCACGGTCGACACGCTGCTCAAGCCCGAGAACAAGGACAAGCTGACCAAGGTGCTGACCTGCCATGTCGTCGCCGCCAAGGCGCTGGCCGCCGATGTCGCCAAGATGGCCAAGGCCGATGGCGGCGCCCACCAGGTCAAAACGGTCGGCGGCTGCGGGCTGACGCTGAAGGCGGAGAAGGGCAAGGTCACCGTCACCGACGAAAACGGCAACGTTGCCCATGTCACCATCGCCGATGTCCGCCAGTCGAACGGCGTCATCCATGTCATCGACAAGGTTCTCTTGCCGAAGATGTAACAAAGCGGACTTGGCCGGCGAAGACATGGCTGAGCGCCGGCCGCATCGTTCAAGATCCGCGCCGCCGGCAGGGGTGTGCTCCGCGTCGTCCTCCAAGGGCGGCGCGGAGCAGCATCCGGAGCGTTCCAGGAAGGTTCTGTCCGGAATTGCTCGAACGAGGAGATGGGGCGTCACCGGCTTTTGATTTCCGGCCCGGGCTCTATCTTGGCAAAATGCGTCAGGAGGAACGGCCATGAACCGTCGTGATTTTCTCTGGAGCGGGGCCGCCGCCACCGCTCTCATCGTCGGATCCGCAGCGATGCTGCGTGCCGGCGGACCGAAGCCCGCTCTCGCCGCCGAGACGTTCGAAATCACCAAGACCGATGCCGAGTGGCACGCCATTCTGTCGGACGAGGCCTTCGACGTGCTGCGCAAGCAAGGCACCGAATATCCCGGCACCAGCCCGCTGCTCAACGAGCATCGCAAGGGCATCTTCGCCTGTGCCGGCTGCGACCTGCCGGTCTATTCGTCGGAGACGAAATTCGATTCCGGCACCGGCTGGCCGAGCTTCTGGCAGGAAATCCCCAACGCCATCGGCAAGACCGAAGACCGCTCGCTCGGCATGACCCGCACCGAGGTGCATTGCCGGCGCTGCGGCGGCCATCTCGGCCATGTCTTCGACGACGGCCCGCCGCCCACCGGCCTGCGCCACTGCATCAACGGCGTGGCGCTAAGCTTCAAGCCGGCGGCGGCTTGAGCAATTCCAGGAAAAGTGTCTAGTCCCCGACACAGGGATTTTAAGGTTGCCGTTTGTCTTGATGCAAAATTTTCCGTTCATTCGCGTGAAATCAGCGCAAACGCCGGAGATTGGTTGAAGCCGCCCCCAACCTCGTCATTCTATGGCGGAGCAAGGAGCGAAGCGACGCGGCGCAGACCATAGAATCCATGCCGTGACTTCGAAGTGCCGCCACCGTGCAGAATTTTGTTCGTTGCACTCCTTGGCGAAGGTAACGGCATGGATTCTAGGGTCTACGCGGTACGCTTCGCTTCCCGCTCCGCCCTAGAATGACGACGGGGTGGGCATTTCGGCCAATCTCCAACGCATGCCGCCTGCCAATGCAAACAGAGCCGACCGGTCAAAATCCCTGTGCAGTGCCACTAGCGGTTTTCCGTCCGGAATTGCGTCAAAACAAAGAGTCGCTTTCAATCTCTCCAAAAAGAATGACCCCGGAAATCGGTGACGATCTCCGGGGTCACGCGTTGAGGAAGCCAGGCGGGGGTTCCGGCTCCTCAATGGCCTCCGCCGCCACCGCCGCCCTGCGGGGCCGGCTTGTTGATGAACAGCACGAAAAATCCGAGCGAGGCGAACAGCACCGTCAGCATCATGAACACGTCCATGAAGGACAAAAGCGCCGCCTGCTGGTGTACCATGCCGGACAGTTTCGAGATCGCAGCGCTTGTGGCGTCGAGACCGGCGGTCTGCCCGAAATTCTGCGTCATGTTCTGCAGCTTGGTCTGCGCGGTCTCGCTGCCCCACTGCACATGCTCGGAGAGCCGCGCATAGTGGAAGGCGTTGCGGTCGATCAGCACCGTGTTGATCACCGCGAGGCCGACGGCGCCGCCGAGGTTGCGGGTCAGGTTGAACAGGCCCGACGCATTCTTCAAGCGTTCCGGCGGCAGCGTGCCGAGCGCGATGTTGTTGATCGGCACCATGCACAGCATCATCGAGCAGCCGCGCAGGATCTGCGGGATCAACAGCTCATAGAAATCCCAGTCGGCGGTAAGATGCGTCATCCACCAGGTGCCGGTGGCGAAGCCGACGAAGCCGATCATCATCATCAGCCTGAGGTCGATCTTGTTCGACAGGATGCCGGCAACGGGCGCGGTGAAGAACATCGCCAGGCCGCTGACGAACAGCGCCTCGCCGATCATCATCGAATCGTAGCCGCGGATACGCCCCAGGAACACCGGATAGAGATAGGTGAGCCCGTAGAGGCCGATGCCGACGACGAAGGAGAACAGCGAGCCGAAGGCGAAGTTGACGTTGCTGAAGGCCCTGAGGTCGACAATCGGCTCCTCGGCGGTGAAGACGCGCCAGAAGAAGATGACGCCGCCGATGGTCATGATGATGGCGCAGGCGAACACCGCCGGCTCCTGCAGCCAGTCGTGGTTCGGGCCTTCCTCCAGCACATATTCCATGCAGCCGAGGAAAGCGGCCATGCCGACCAGACCCCACCAGTCGAACTTGGAGAACAGTTTCAGGTTGGGCTTGTCGAAATCGATCAGCGACCAGGCCGCCGTCGCCACCAAAATGCCGGGCACGACGTTGATCAGGAACAGCCAGTGCCAGGACATGGCGTGGCTGATATAGCCGCCCACCGTCGGGCCGATCGTCGGCGCCAGCGTCGCTACCAGGCCGATCATCGGCGACACGACGGCGCGCTTGGAAGGCGGGAAGATAGTGAAGGCGGCCGCGAAGACGCTGGGGATCATGCCGCCGCCGATAAAGCCCTGGATGGCGCGGTAGACGATCATCTGGTCGATATTGGTGGCGGTCGCGGCAAGCGCGCTGGCCGCGGTGAAGCCGGCCGCCGCGGTGGTGAACAGCACGCGCGTCGACAGCATGCGGCTGAGGAAGCCGGACAGCGGGATCATCACCACCTCGGCGATCAAATAGGCGGTCTGCACCCACGGAATCTCGTCCGAGCTGGCGCTCAGGCCCGCCTGGATTTCCGACAGTGAGGCCGAGACGATCTGGATGTCCAGGATCGCCATGAACATGCCGAACACCATCGCCAGGAAGGCGACGACGCGGCGCACGGGCATATGGTCCGCGGGCAGGGCCGGCGCGGCAGCGACCGGACGTCCGGGCATTGATCCTGCGGTGATGGTTGCGGTTGCCATGTCATGGCCTCCCTGGGCAATTCCTGGGACGAGCGCGTGGCGGTCCCGAATTGCGTCGAAAACGATAAAGCAGGCTGGACGGCCCGGCGCTCGATCGGCCGCCGGGCCGCCCCCCCAATCAGTTGGTCGTCGAAGCCGGCGCGGTGCGGCTGTCGACCGCGACGACGACGCTCAAGCCGGCGCGCAGCTTGCCGGCCTTCAGCACGTCGGCCGGCACGTCGATGCGCACGGGCACGCGCTGCACCACCTTGGTGAAGTTGCCGGTGGCGTTTTCCGGCGGCAGCAGCGAGAACACCGCGCCCGAAGCCGGCGCCAGCGAGGAAACCGTGCCTTCGAAGGTCTGGCCGTCGATAGCGTCGACGGTGATGCGGACCTTCTCGCCAGGCACCATGCGGCCGAGCTGCGTCTCCTTGAAGTTGCCGACGATGTAGAGCTTGTCCATCGGCACGACGACGGCGAGCTTCTGGCCGGGGCTGACGAGATCGCCCTGCTCGACCGAGCGGTTGCCGACGACGCCGTCATAGGGAGCCTTCAGCACGGTGAAGGACAGGTCGCGCAGGGCCTTGTCGCGGGTGAGCTGCAGCGAGGCGAGCGTCGAGGCCGACTCGGCGCGCTGCGCTTCCAGCACGCCGATATTGGCCTGCGCCGCAGCGATCTGCGCATCGGCGCCGACAAGCGCCGCCTTGGCCTGGTCGAGCGCGGTCTGGGCGTCGTCGAGCTGGGCCTGCGTGCCGACATGGGTCTTGACGAGTTGCGCCGCACGCAGCTGGGCGCGCGCCGCATTGTCGGCGGCGGCCTGGTCCGCGACCTTCTGCGCCTGGGCCTGCGACAGCGAAGCCTGGGCCGCCTTGGTCTGGGCGTCGATGCGGTCGAGCGTCTTCGCCAAGGTGGCGATCTGCGCCTCGGCCTGGGCCACGGCGATCTTGTAGTCGCCATTGTCGATGACGAACAGCGGATCGCCGGCCTTCACCCGCTGGTTCTCGCTCACCAGCACCTTGTCGATATAGCCGGATATTTTCGGCGAGACGAACGACATGTCGGCCTGGACATAGGCGTCGTCGGTGGAGATCATGAACCGTCCGTCGGTCCAATAGTTATACCCATACCAGGAACCGGCGCCGAGCAGGGCAAGGCCGATGATCGGTAACAGGAAAGAGCGGACAGAGCGCTGCTTCTTGGCGGGTGCTTCAGCCGCCGGCGTCGCAACGGGAGCGGCGGGCTGGACAGGAACTTCCGGCGCTTCGGTCGAAGGCTGGACCTTGGCGTTGGGAAAAGAGCGGACTTCGGCGGTGGCGGGCGCGTTCGAGGACATAGCGATCTCTCTGGAATGTCAGTCAGACTGAACCGTTCGGTTCGAATTGGAGATTGACATAGCGCGGAAAGAGGACCATATCAAGAGGAAATCGAACCGAGCGGTTCGAAATATTTTTCAAGGAACGACTTCCATGGTCGACACGACAGCCGATAGCGATCTGCTCGACTTACGCAAGGGCCGCCCGGCGGCCGGGCAGGATCCCGTAAAACGGGCCCAGATCATCGAGGGCGCCCGCCGCGTCTTTATAGACAAGGGTTTTGAAGCGGCCTCGATGAACGACATCACGCGCGAGGCCGGCGTCTCCAAGGGCACGATCTACGTCTATTTTCAAAACAAGGAAGAGCTGTTCGAGGCGCTCATCGAGGAAGAGCGCGGCACCATCTTCAAGAACATGTATGAAGTGCTCGACCATTTCGACGACCTGCGCAAGACGCTGGTGAAGTTCGGCACCGTGCTTTCGCTGAAGATCACCTCGGCCAAGGTCATCCAGGCCCAGCGCACCGTGGTCGGCGCGGCCGATCGGATTCCGGAACTTGGCGCGCGCTTCTACGAACGCGGCCCCAAGCGCGGCCACGACAAGGTCATGGCCTTCCTCAACGAAGCCGTCGAACGCGGCCTGCTTCAGATCGCCGACGTCGACCTTGCCGCCTACCAGTTCACCGAGCTTTGCCTCGCCGGCCTGTTCCGCCAGTGCATCTTTTCCTATCGCACGAAAGCGCCGAGCCAGGCGGAGATCGAGCACGTCGTGACGTCCGGCGTCGAAGTGTTTCTCAAGGCCTATGCCACGGAAAAATTCTTCGCCGAGGAACGGGCGTTGCAATCGGCCTGACCGTTCGGGCATGCGGATTCCAGAGCGCAAAGGGCGAAGCTGAAGGGGTCGCGAGGCGTCGCCGCGAAATCCATCGGTGCGGTCTGCCTCGACCGCGAAGACCGGCCTGAAGACCCCCCTCTCAAAATATCGATCGGCTTCGTCCGGCAGGCGCTTTCGGAAGAACCTGTTAACCATCGCTTCCTATGTCTCGGGAGACGTTCAATCGGCGAGTCTCGAGTATGACATCCATGCGTTTCCCCCGTGCCAATCATCCCGGCGCCTCAGCCCACGACAGCGACGACGAACATCGCAATCCGCGGGAAACCGGGCGCCATGGCGCGGTCCCGCAAGCAGGGCAGGTCGTGCCGCTGCGAGTCCTGCCCGGGGCCGAATCGACCGCCGCTCGTAGTGCATCCGAATCGGCCGGCGACTCGGCCGGCGACGATTTCGGCCTCCCCGCCTGGCAGAACTATTTCTTCCTTGCGCCCAATGTGCGTTTCACGCGCACGCCGGACACCGACCTCGCCAGGCGGGCCGCTCCGCCGGAGGATGCCGCTCAGGGCAAGGCATCCGCCACCGAGCCCGTCCGGCCTGCGCCTCCGGCTCCGCCGCCAGCCGCTCCGGTCCGGAAAAGTTCCGCCGCTCCCGCCTCGGCGCCGATGCAAACCAGGCCGGCCCGCGCACCAGCCACTGTTGCCCCTGCCATCGTCCCGGCCGCAGCGGCCGCGCCGAGCCAGGCTGCTGCTCCGACACCAAAACCGCGCCTGAGCGGATTGCGCTGGTCCTATCTTTCCGATCATGCCTTTTTCGAGTTCGGCATGCCTTTCCTGGCCGAGCGCCTGGCGCGGGCGCGTCTGAACGAGACGGGGCAGGCGCCTGCCGTTCCGGCGCAGCCATTGATGCAGCCGGTGCCGGCGCAGCGTCCGGCCGCGCAACCCGTCCAGCCCCGTGCCGCCTTCCCGGGCGAGGCGACGTCATTTTACCGGGTCATCGAATGGCGCTCCAATACGGCGGAGGCAAGTCCGATCTGGGCGCCCGTGCCAGCTCCGGCGGCGGCCCAACCGGCGCCTGCCAAGCCCATGCCGATCTCCGCCCCGGCAAGCGCCAGGAAAGCCAGGCAGGCAGCATCGTTGCCCATGGCCGGCGAGGTCGAGCCGCTATCCGCGATGGGCGGCTACGAGCTTCCTTCGGAAGAGCTCTTGCAGATGCCGCCCGAGGGCCAGGGCTTCTACATGTCGCAGGAGCGGATGGAGCAGAATGCCGATCTGCTCGAAAGCGTGCTGGAGGATTTCGGCGTCAAGGGCGAGATCATCCATGTCCGGCCGGGGCCGGTCGTCACGCTCTACGAGTTCGAGCCGGCGCCGGGTGTGAAATCCAGCCGCGTCATCGGGCTCGCCGACGATATCGCCCGCTCCATGTCGGCTGTATCGGCGCGTGTCGCCGTGGTGCCGGGCCGCAATGTCATCGGCATCGAGCTGCCCAACGAGACGCGCGAGACCGTCTATTTCCGCGAGCTGATCGGCTCGGCCGGCTTCCGCAATACCTCCTGCAAGCTGGCGCTCGGCCTCGGCAAGACGATCGGCGGCGAACCGGTCATCGCCGAGCTCGCCAAAATGCCGCATCTCTTGGTGGCGGGCACCACCGGCTCCGGCAAGTCGGTCGCCATCAACACCATGATCCTGTCACTGCTCTTCAGGATGAAGCCGCAGGAATGCCGTCTCATCATGGTCGACCCCAAGATGCTGGAGCTCTCCGTCTATGACGGCATCCCGCATCTTCTGACGCCGGTCGTCACCGATCCCAAGAAGGCCGTCACGGCGCTGAAATGGGCGGTGCGTGAGATGGAGGACCGCTACCGCAAGATGGCGCGCCTCGGCGTGCGCAACATCGACGGCTACAACCAGCGCGCGGCAGGCGCCCGCGACAAGGGCGAGGTCGTGACCATGCAGGTGCAGGCCGGCTTCGAGAGGGGCACCGGCGAGCCGCTGTTCGAGGAGCGCGCGATCGACCTCGCGCCGATGCCCTACATCGTCATCATCGTCGACGAGATGGCCGACCTGATGATGGTGGCCGGCAAGGAGATCGAAGGCGCCATCCAGCGGCTGGCGCAGATGGCGCGCGCCGCCGGAATCCACTTGATCATGGCGACGCAACGCCCATCCGTCGACGTCATCACCGGCACCATCAAGGCCAATTTCCCCACCCGCATCTCCTTCCAGGTGACGTCGAAGATCGACAGCCGCACCATCCTCGGCGAACAGGGCGCCGAGCAGCTGCTTGGCCAGGGCGACATGCTGCATATGGCCGGCGGCGGGCGCATTTCGCGCGTGCATGGCCCCTTCGTTTCCGATGTCGAGGTCGAGCATGTCGTGGCGCATCTGAAAGCGCAGGGACGTCCCGAATATCTCGACACCGTCACCGCGGACGAGGAAGAGGAACAGGAAGCGGCCGACACAGGCCCGGTCTTCGACAAAAGCGCGATGGCCGAGGAGGATGGCGACGCGCTCTATGAGGAAGCCGTCAAGGTGGTCAAGCGCGACAAGAAGTGCTCGACCTCCTACATCCAGCGCCGCCTCGGCGTCGGCTACAATCGCGCCGCCTCGCTGGTCGAGCGCATGGAGAAGGAAGGCCTGGTCGGCGCTCCCAACCATGTCGGCAAGCGCGAGATCCTCAGCGGCCGGCGCGATCGCGAGCCGGAACGCGACGAGATGGATTGATCCTGAGGGATCGGTCCCCTGGCGGGCGGCGTCAGCCGCCGTTCGCTACCAGGGCGATGGCGGCGCGCAGCTCGTCCAAGCCCTCGGCTTTTTCCGAGGAGGTGGCCAGCACCAGTGGAAACGCCGCGGGCCGCTTCTTGATCTTGGCCAGCGTCTCCTCGATCAGCCTCGGCACGCCCGCGGCCTTGATCTTGTCGGTCTTGGTCAGCACCACCTGGTAGGATACTGCCGCCTTGTCGAGCAGGGTCAGCACTTCCTCGTCCTTGGCCTTGATGCCATGGCGCGCGTCGATCAGCACATAGACGCGCTTCAGCGTCACGCGGCCCTGCAGATACTCGTAGATCAGCTTGGTCCACTCATCGACCTTGTCCTTCGGCGCGCTGGCATAGCCGTAGCCCGGCATGTCGACCAACGCCATCGGCGGCAGGTCGGCGCCCTCGCCGGAAAAGCCGTCGGGCACGAAATAGTTGAGCTCCTGCGTGCGGCCCGGCGTGTTCGAGGTGCGCGCCAGGCCCTTATGCCCGACCAGCGCGTTGATCAGCGACGACTTGCCGACATTGGAACGGCCGGCGAAGGCGATCTCCGGCGGCCCTTCCGGCGGCAGGAACTTCATCGACGGCACGCCGCGGATGAAGACCCAGCCACGGGTGAACAGCTCCGGGCTGATCGCCGTTTCGTTCGGCGTTTTGACGTTTGTCATTTTTTCGGGCGCGCTCAAACCGCCGCCTCCAGCCTGGAAATGTCGGCGCCGCGGATGGCGTTGAGGTTGCGGCTGATCTTGTCGACCGGCCAGTCCCACCAGGCTGCCTTGAGCAGCCGCCGCACCGTGAACTCGTCGAAGCGCATCTTCACCACCTTGGCCGCATTGCCGGCCACGATCGCATAAGGCGGCACGTCGTGCGTGACAACCGATTTCGCCGCGACAATGGCGCCGTCGCCCACCGTCACGCCCGGCATGATCACCGCATCCATGCCGATCCACACGTCATTGCGGATCGTGGTGTCGCCGCGGATCTCCTTCGACCAGGTCTGCGGGTCGAAGCCTTCCTCCCAGCCATGGCCGAAGATGTTGAACGGATAGGTCGAGAAGCCCGACATGGCGTGGTTGGCGCCGTTCATGATGAAACGCGCGCCTTCGGCTATGGCGCAGAACTTGCCGATGATCAGCTTGTCGCCAATGAAGTCGTAGTGATGCAACACGCATTTCTCGGCGAATTTGTCGGGACCGTCGGGGTCGTCGTAATAGGTGAAGTCGCCGATCTCGATGTTGGTCGACGTCACCAGTCCCTTCAGGAAACCGACGCGCGGATGCATCGCAATCGGATGCTTGACGTTGGGATTGGGTCCGGTCATCGCGGTCCTTTGCGGGCGGGTTTGGGCGCGGTCGGCGCGCGCGGTCAAACTAACGCGATCCTTCGACGGGACCAACCGTTCAATGGCTGCCGCGACAGATCGCGATCGGATTGGAAAGGGCGCTGTCTCCAACGTCAGCGCGAATAGCGCCCGATCAACCCACCGCCACTTTCAGCCACAGCGCCTTTTCGCCGAGCGTCGCGACCAGCCCGGCATGCGCCGCCCGATCCGTTTCACTGAGCCGCGGCGGCAGGGCGATCGGCCGGGCGCCGATCGAGATGTCGATATCGGCCACCTCGCCGGCGCCATTCATGTGCACCGCCACGGACTCCAGCACCAGCGCCGCCTGCTTGCCGCCGATGAGCTCGATATAGACCTCTGCCAGCAATTCGGAGTCGAGCAGCGCGCCGTGCTTGGTGCGGCGGGTGTTGTCGATGCCGTAGCGCCGGCAGAGCGCGTCGAGCGAGTTCGGTCCCATCGGATGCTTGCGGCGCGCCAGCGCCAGCGTGTCGACCACGCGGCCGGGATCGATGGCAGCTTGCTCAAGCCGGCTGAATTCTAGATTGAGGAAGCCGATATCGAAGGTTGCGTTGTGGGCGATCAGCCGGGCGCCGTCGGTGAAGTCGAGCCATTCCTGCGCGATTTCGGCGAAGGTCGGCTTGCCGACCAGGTCGGCGGCGCTGATGCCGTGCACGGCCTGCGCCTCGGCATGGATCGCGCGCCCCTGCGGATTGATGAATTTGTGGAAGGTGCGGCCGGTCGGGAAGCGGTTGACCAGCTCGACGCCGCCAAGCTCGATGATGCGGTCGTCGCGCAAATCGAGGCCGGTGGTTTCCGTATCGAAGATGATCTCACGCATTCGAATCAGTTCGCTTCCCAAACGAGCAGAATCATACACCAGAACAAAATGGCAATGGAGACTGGCGAAGGCCTAACGCCTGACCTCCGAAAATCGGAATCGATTTTGGGAAAAGGTTCATGCGCAAAATCAAAGCGTTACAGCGTCCTTTGCGCGTCCGAACGGGCGCGGCGCTGTAATGTCAGGAGCCGGCTTAGCCGGACTTTTCCCCTGAGAGTTCGGCGACGATCGCCTCGACCCTCTTTCGCGCGGCGTCGAAGCCATGGCCGGTATCGATGATGAAATCGGCCTGGCGGCGCTTTTCGGCGTCGGGCACCTGCCTGGCGAGGATGGATGAAAACTTCTCCTCGCTCATGCCCGGCCTGGCGAGCACGCGCTCGCGCTGGATTTCGGGCGACGCGGTGACGACCACGACCTTGTCGACACGGTTGCGGCCGCCGGTTTCGAACAGCAGCGGGATGTCGAGCACGGCAAGCCGCGCGCCAGCGGCGCGATGCTTTGCGAGAAACACATCGGCGTCGGCGCGCACCAGCGGGTGAATGATTGCCTCGAGCCGCTTCAGCGCGGCCGGATCGGCGAGCACTTTTTCGGCGAGCTTGACCCGGTCGACCGCGCCCACCTGCGTCGTGCCCGGAAAAGCCGCCTCGACCAGAGGGGCGGCCTTGCCGGAATAAAGGCGATGCACGGTCTCGTCGGAATCATGCACCGGCACGCCGGCCTCGGCGAACATTTTCGCCGTGGTGGACTTGCCCATGCCGATCGATCCGGTGAGGCCAAGCACGATCATCAACGGCCCTCGATATCGGCGACAATCATGCGCCGCAATTCGGGCGTCACTTCGGGTTTCCTGCCGAACCAGCGTTCGAAACCTGGCACGGCCTGATGCAGCAGCATGCCGAGACCATCGACCGTCTTCAGGCCGCGCGTCCTGGCGGCGGCAAGCAAGGGCGTTTCCAACGGCACATAGACAATGTCGGTGACGATGGCATGGCCGGGCAAGCCGGCCGGATCGGCGGAGAGCGTGGCGTCACCATGCATGCCGAGCGAGGTGGTGTTGATCAGCAGGCCGGCATCGGCAAGCAGCTCACTGAGCGCGCCCGCGCCATGCCCCGAGACCCCGGCGCCGAAATGGCGGCTGAGTTCCTCGGCTCTCGCGAGCGTCCGATTGACGATGCGTATATCCTTGACGCCACGCTCCTTCAGCGCGTGGATGACCGCGCGGGAGGCGCCGCCGGCGCCCAGAACCACGGCCGGCCCATTGGCCGCCCAGCCCGGCGCATGCTCGTCGAGGTTGGCGGCGAAGCCATAGCCGTCCGTGTTGCCGCCCCAGAGAAGGCCATCCTCGAACCACAGCGTGTTGACCGCGCCGATTTCATCGGCCGCATGGTCTCGGCGGGCTACTCCGGCGAAAGCGGCTTCCTTGTGCGGAATGGTGACGTTGCCGCCGCGGTAGCCGTTCTCGCCGAGAGATTTCAGAAAGGCGGCGAAATCCGCCGGCGCGACGTCGATCGCTTCATAGCTGCCGTCGATGCCGTATTTGGCCAGCCAGTAGCCGTGGATCTTTGGCGAGCGCGAATGCGCGATCGGATGTCCGGTGACGAAGGCCTTTTTCTCAGCCATCGATGGCTCCCAATGCGCGCAGTTCCTTCAGCACCGGTAGCAGCGGCAGGCCGACGATGGTGAAATAGTCGCCCTCGATCTTTTCGAACAGCTGGATGCCTTCGCCCTCGATCTGATAGGCGCCGACGCTGGACAGCGCCTTGGCGCCGACGCGGGCCAGGTGCCGGCCGATGAAGGCGGGGTCGAGCTTGCGCATGGTGAGGCTGGCGACGCCGACATGGCGCCACAGCACCTCGCCGTCGCGACAAAGCACGGCGGCGCTGTTCAATTGGTGCGTCTTGCCGGACAAGGCCAGGAGCTGGCGGCGGGCGCCCTCCATGGCGGCGGGCTTATGAAAAATCTCGTCGCCCAGCGACAGCGTCTGATCGCAGCCGAGCACCAGGGCGCCCGGCTTGCGCTCGCTGACCTCGGTCGCCTTGGCCTCGGCCAGGATCGACGCAACGTCCTCGGGCGAAGCGCCGCTGTCCTTCAGCGGAGCCTCGAGCGCACGCTCGTCGACATTTGCCGGCACCGCCTCGATGTCGAGGCCGGCGCTGACGAGCATCGCCTTCCTGTACGGGCTGCCCGAAGCGAGGATGATTTTCTCGGCCATGATGTACTACCTGATTAGTTCCTTCACGCTGCTGATCCGGCAAGTTGAAGGCGAAGCCCTTACGAACTTCGTCATCCTAGGGCGGAGCAGGAGCGAAGCTCCGTCGCGGAGACCCTAGGATGACGAAGCGATGGACGTTTCGGCCAATCTCCGAGGCATGGGATCCGTTGTGACTTTTCGATCTATTCGGCGGCGGTGGCAGGTCCACCTTCATCCGGCTTGGTCTCCGTTAGCGCGTCTTGCCCCGCAGGGCAACGATAGCCGCGGCCGTTTCCTCGATGGAGCGGCGGCTGACATCGATCATCGGCCAGCCATGCCGGGTGCAAAGCTGGCGGGCATAGGCGAGCTCCTCGTTGATCGCGGCGCGGTCGACATAATCGGTCGGCACGAAGGCGGCGCTGTTGCCGAGGACGCGGTTTTGCCTCACATGCGAGATGCGCTCGGCCGTGGCGACCAAACCGACGACCAAAGGCGTCTTGGCGGCGATCAGGCTTTCGGGCAGCGGCACCCCGAGCACGATCGGGATATTGGCGGTCTTGATGCCGCGATTGGCGAGATAGATGCTGGTCGGCGTCTTCGAGGTGCGCGAAATGCCGATCAGCACGATGTCGGCATCGTCCATATTGGCCGGCAGCTGGCCGTCATCATGCTCCATGGTGAAGTTCAGCGCATCGATACGGCGGAAATATTCGGCGTCGAGCACGTGCTGGGCGCCGACGCGGCGACCGGCCGGCGTGCCGAGATAGGACTGGAAGACGGTCAGCACCGGTTCCAGCACCGAGACGCAAGGCAGGCCCATCGCCGCGCAGCGCTCATCGATCGATCGCGCAAGCTTCTGGTCGACCACCGTATAGAGAATAATGCCGGGCTCCTCCTCGATGTCCTCGAAGACCTTGGCTATCTGCTTTTCCGTGCGGATCAGCGGATAGATGTGCTCGATGGCGCGCGCATCCTTGTATTGGGCGGATGCCGCGCGGCCGGCCGCCAGCAGCGTTTCGCCGGTGGCGTCGGAGATCAGATGCAGATGGAAGAAGCTCTGAGGTTTGTTCACAGGGAATGGGTCCAGGCTGTGGGCAATTGTGGACAAGGCTGGATGGGCAAGCCTTGGGCAAGGAAGCGACTGTATCAGATGGCCGCTTGTCCACAATTCGACCCGCTGTAGGCTTTGCCGCGGCGTTGGGGACAAAACCGGGGATCAACTTTTGTTGGTCGATTTCGTCCACAGGGCGAGGTTCGGAGCGGTGAGCCCAAGCTTTTGACTCCAAAGCTGGAATCCGCTTCGTCCCCAGAGCCCTCCAAATTGCGAAAGCGAGTACGCGACAATATGCTGACTGGCCTTTTCGGCTCGGAGGCTGGACAGGTCGCAACCATCACAACCAACAGACTCTTAGAATCAGAAGACTCTTTTAAAATAGATATTTGATTTAAGAGGAGCGCGCATGACCCCGAACCAGAGGTTCGGAAAGGATCATGCGCTAAATGAAAGCGCTACAGCGTCCTTTGCGCGTCTAAGGATGCGCGGCGCTGTAGAGAGGGCAGCGCAGGATGGCTGGGAAACGGATCGTGCTCGACGTCCTCAAGGGCGAGACGGTTTCACCGCCGCCGCTCTGGATGATGCGCCAGGCGGGCCGCTATCTTCCGGAGTATCGCGAGACCAGGAAGCGAGCGGGATCCTTCCTCGATCTCTGCTACGATCCGGACCTTGCCGTCGAGGTGACGCTGCAGCCGATCGAACGCTTCGGCTTCGACGCTTCGATCCTGTTCTCCGACATTCTCGTCGTGCCTAATGCCCTGGGGCGGGACGTCCGCTTCGAAGAAGGCCGCGGGCCGGTCCTGAAGCCGATCTCGGCGGCCGAGATTGCGGCGCTGAACGGCGGTGTGTTTCACGTGAATCTCGAACCGGTCTACGAGACCGTGCGCCGGCTGCGGGCGAAACTGCCCGATCAGACGACGCTGCTCGGCTTCTGCGGCGCGCCATGGACGGTGGCGACCTATATGATCGCCGGCCACGGCACGCCCGACCAGGGCCCTGCCCGGCTATTCGCCTATCGCGAGCCCGAGGCCTTCGCGCGGCTTCTGAAGATTTTGGCCGATCATTCGGCCGCCTATCTTATCCGCCAGATCGAAGCCGGCGCCGATGCGGTGCAGATTTTCGATTCGTGGTCGGGCGTGCTGGACGAGCCGTCCTTCGAGGCCTTCTGCGTCGAGCCGGTTGCCGAGATCGTCGCCCAAGTGAAGGCGGTTCATCCCGATGTGCCGGTGATCGGTTTTCCGAAGGGTGCTGGCGAACGCTATCGCGACTACAGGAGAAAGACCGGCATTGCCGGTCTCGGTCTCGACTGGACCGTGCCGCTGTCGCTGGCGAAGGAGCTGCAGCGCGACGGAGCGGTGCAAGGCAATCTCGATCCGTTGCGCCTGGTCGCCGGCGGCAAGGCGCTCTCTGACGGCGTCGAGGCAATCCTGAGCGCTTTGAGTGACGGGCCGCTGATCTTCAATCTCGGCCACGGCATCACCCCGGAAACGCCGGTGGCGCATGTCGAGGCGATGGTGAAAATGGTGAGAAGCCGGCTATGAGGGATGTAAGCAACGAGAACGGCGCGAGCAGCGACAACAGCACCGGCCACGCGATGAAGCGCATGGTGATCGGCATTGCCCTGCTCGTCGTGCTGACGGCGCTGCTCTATCTCGCGGCACCCGACAGCTTCTATCCGTGGGCCAAGGCGATCCATGTGATTGCGGTCATTTCCTGGATGGCCGGCATGCTCTATTTGCCGCGTCTCTTCGTCTACCATGTCGATGCCGAAAGGGGCTCGGTGCAGTCCGAAACCTTCAAGGTGATGGAGCGCCGGCTGCTCAGAGGGATCATCAATCCGGCGATGACCGCGACCTGGATGTTCGGGCTTTGGCTTGCCTGGAAAGGCTTTGGATTCCAGGGCGGCTGGCTGCACGCCAAGATCGCGCTGGTGCTCATTTTGTCGGGGCTGCATGGCTATCTCGCCGGCGCGGTCAGGAAATTTGCCGAGGACGAGAACGAAAAGCCGGCGAGGCACTGGCGGATCGTCAATGAGATCCCCACATTGCTGATGATCGTCATCGTCATCCTGGTCATCGTGAAGCCGTTCTGAGGCTTTGCCGGATCCGGCCAGGCCCAGCAAAAGGCGGCTTGCTCTTTCAGTCGAGCGACGATACAAGACGGGTCTTCCTTCCCGTCATGCGCCGCCCCTTTTCTCGCTTTCGGCCGCGCCCGACATTTGTCGCATCCAGCCGATTTCCCTCTCCAAAGCCTACCCAGAGTCTATCTAATGCAAGAAATGAAACTCGCAGAGTTCAAGAACAAGAAGCCGCCGGAGCTGATCGCTTATGCCGAGACGCTCGAGGTGGAGAACGCCAGCGTCATGCGCAAGCAGGAGCTGATGTTCGCGATCCTGAAGAAGCTCGCTGCCCAGGACGTAGAAATCATCGGCGAAGGCGTGGTCGAGGTACTGCAGGACGGTTTCGGCTTCCTGCGCTCGGCCAACGCAAACTACCTGCCGGGTCCCGACGATATCTATATCTCGCCGTCGCAAATAAGGCGCTTTTCGCTCAAGACCGGCGATACCGTCGAAGGACCGATCCGCAGCCCGAAAGAGGGCGAGCGCTATTTCGCGCTGCTCAAGGTCAACACCATCAATTTCGACGACCCGGAGAAGATCCGGCACAAGATCCACTTCGATAATCTGACGCCGCTCTACCCGACCAAGCGGCTGAAGATGGAGATCGACAATTCGACCTCCAAGGACATCTCGCCGCGCGTGATCGACCTGGTCGCGCCGATCGGCAAGGGACAGCGCGCGCTGATCAACGCGCAGCCGCGCACCGGCAAGACGGTGCTGATGCAGAACATCGCCCATTCGATCACCGCCAACCATCCGGAATGCTATCTGATCGTGCTTCTGATCGACGAGCGCCCGGAGGAAGTCACCGACATGCAGCGCTCGGTCAAGGGCGAGGTGATTTCCTCGACCTTCGACGAGCCGGCGGCGCGCCACGTGCAGGTCGCCGAAATGGTGATCGAGAAGGCCAAGCGCCTGGTCGAGCATGGTCGCGACGTCGTCATCCTGCTCGATTCGATCACGCGTCTCGGCCGCGCCTACAACACCGTCGTGCCGTCATCCGGCAAGGTGCTGACCGGCGGTGTCGACGCCAACGCGCTGCAGCGCCCGAAGCGCTTCTTCGGCGCGGCCCGAAACATCGAGGAAGGCGGCTCGCTGACCATCATCGCCACCGCGCTGATCGATACAGGCAGCCGCATGGACGAAGTCATCTTCGAAGAGTTCAAAGGCACCGGCAACTGCGAAATCCAGCTCGACCGCAAGGTGGCCGACAAGCGCATCTACCCGGCGATGGACATCCTCAAGTCGGGCACCCGCAAGGAAGACCTGCTGGTGCCGCGCGCGGACCTGCAGAAGATCTTCGTGCTGCGCCGCATCCTCGCGCCGATGGGCACGACCGACGCGATCGAGTTCCTCATCGACAAGCTCAAGCAGACCAAGACCAACGCGGACTTCTTCGATTCGATGAATACGTGATTGGGTTGCCTTCCCTTCTCCCCTTGTGGGAGAAGGTGTCGCCGAAGGCGACGGATGAGGGGTGCTCCAGGGAAAGCCAGCGTCGCACTCCGCTGGAGCACCCCTCATCCGTCTCGGCGCTGCGCGCCGATCCACCTTCTCCCACAAGGGGAGAAGGGAAAGGCGCTATCGCCGCAACAGCTTCTCCAACTCCTCCGCATCGGTCACCACCGGCATGCACGCCTGCCCGCTGCAGAACCAGGCGCCCGCCTTGTCCGTCGGCGGCAACACGCCGCCCGGCAGCGACGGTCGATTCGCTTCCGAACCGACCGGAACGACAATGTCGACCCGGCGCGGGTCCGGATTCCGATTCGCAACCGGAACGAGGCTTGAAGACTCTTGCTTGTCTATAATGACAAGCTTCAGCGGCTCGAGCGCCAGGGCACAGGCGTTGACGATGCCGGCCTGGCCGTAGGCCTGCTGCGAGGCGCGGCCCATTGCATGCTCGGCGGTCGTCCACGCCTTTTCCCAGATGGCGAGGTCGCCAGTGAGCGATGACAGCCGCACCAGCGCCTCGACGATCTGGCTGGTGGCGGACGGGATTGCTTCATCCACATCACCGCGGATGCGGATCGGAACGTCGCCGCTGTCCGACGCCGTCAGCCAGTAGCCGCTCTTTTGTTCATCCAGGTGCCAGCGGTCGAGCTCGCCGACGAACTGCCTGGCGCGATCGGAATAGGCCGGATCGCCGGTCGCCTCGAACAGCGCGATCGCCGCGTTGGTCATGGCGGCATGATCGCTGGACAGCGCCGGGAAAAGCCTCTTCGCGCCTAGCATGGAATGCGGCAGCCGTCCGTCCTGGCCCGCCTCGACGATATGGCCGAAGGCTTTTGCGGCGGCGTCAATCCAGTCGTGCCGCCCAAGTGAGCGGCCGGCCTCGGCGAGTGCTGCGATCATCAGCCCGTTCCAGTCGGTGAGCGCCTTGCCGTCGCGGCCCGGCCTGACCCGTCCTTGGCGGACGCCCAACAGCTTTGCCTTCAGAGACGCCAATTGTGCATAGTCGGCGATGCCCTGAGCTTGCTGGGCCTCGCTCTGGCGAATGATCGGCTTGCCTTCCCAGCCATGCGGCGCGGCGAGCTCGAAATACCGGAAGAAGGTCGACGTATCGTCGCCGAGCGCGGCTTCGATTTCGTCGCGGTTCCATGTGTAGAAAAGCCCCTCCTCGCCATCGCTGTCGGCATCGAGGCTGGCGGCAAAGGCGCCGCCTTCGACCAGCATCTCGCGCAGCAACCAGCCGACGGTCTCTTCGATTCGTATCCGGAACAAGTCATTCCCGGTGGCCGCATGGGCCCAGTTGCATAGGCGGATGAGCTGGGCGTTGTCGTAAAGCATCTTCTCGAAATGCGGCACCAGCCATTCGGCGTCGGTGGAGTAGCGGCTGAGACCGCCGCCGACATGATCGTAGATGCCGCCGGCGAGCATTTTTTCGAGGCTGGCGAGCACCGCGTCGCGATGCGCGGCCTCGCCGTCACGCAGCCAGGACAGCCAAAGCGTGTGCATGAAGGGCGCGTTGGGGAATTTTGGCGCGCCCTTCAAGCCGCCGAGATCGCGGTCGATCATGCCGCCGATGCGGGTGGCGAGGTCGGCCAGCGTGTCGCGATCGAGCACCGCCTTGCCCGTCGCGCCGGCGAGCCGCTGCTCGACATGGGCGGTCAGCCCGTCGGCGCTTTCGGCGAGGCTCCGCTGCTTCTCGCGCCAGGCCTTGTCGACCGCTTCCAGCACCTGGATGAAGCCGGGTCTTCCGTAACGCGCCTCGCGCGGGAAATAGGTGCCGCCCCAGAAAGGCTTGCCGTCGGGCGTCAGAAACATGGTCAGCGGCCAGCCGCCCTGCTCGCCCATGGCGTGCAGCGCCGCCATATAGATCTGGTCGATGTCGGGCCGCTCTTCGCGATCGACCTTGATATTCACGTAGAGCCGGTTCATGACGGCGGCCACGGCGTCGTTCTCAAAACTTTCATGCGCCATGACATGGCACCAGTGGCAGGCGGCGTAACCGATGGAGAGCAGGATCGGCCGCCCGAGCTGCTTCGCTTCGGCAAGGGCCGCAGGCGACCAGCCGCGCCAATGGACAGGATTGTCGCTGTGCTGCTGCAGATAAGGGCTGGCCTCTTCGGCAAGCAGGTTTCGTGCGGGTAAGGTCACGATGGACGGCTCTTTTTTGGGTCTGATGCATCAACGCTGGAGCATGATGCCGAAAAGTGTGAAGCGGCTTTCGGCCGTGCTCTACCTTTCAATCTAGGCGGTTCGGCAGGTCCGGCAAATGGTTTCCCCAATGGCTTCGAAGGATTCGATCGTTGCGCTGTCGAGCGGCCGCTTGCCGGCAGGCATCGCCGTCATCCGAATTTCCGGCCCCAAAACTCGATTCGTGGTCGAAACGATAGCCGGATCCGTTAAGGATCGGTTTACCACGTTGCGAAGGCTCCGGGCGTCGGATGGCTCCACGATCGACCACGGCCTCGTTCTGTTCTTCCCAGGTCCCGGCAGCTTCACCGGGGAGGACGTTGCCGAGTTCCAGGTCCATGGCAGCCGCGCCGTCGCGGCCAAAATGCTGGAGACGATCACCGGCTTCGAGGGCGTCAGGCACGCCGAGCCGGGCGAATTCACCCGACGCGCCTTTCTCAACGGCAGGCTGGATCTGGTCGAGACGGAGGCATTGGCCGATCTGGTGAATGCGGAAACGGAGGCGCAACGCCGCTTCGCCCTGCGCAATGCCGAAGGCGCGCAAAGCGAACTCTATTCGAGCTGGCGCCGCCGGCTGATCCATGCGCGAGCCATGATCGAGGCGGAGATCGACTTCGCCGACGAAGAGGATGTGCCAGGTTCCGTTTCGGATGCGGTCTGGTCCGACGTGTCGGTAATGATCGGGGAAATCGATCGCCATATCGGAGGTTTCAAGGCCGCGGAGATCATTCGCGATGGTTTCGAAGTCGTGATCCTCGGCGCCCCGAATGCCGGCAAGTCCAGCCTGTTCAACGCCTTGGCGAAGCGCGAGGCTGCGATCGTCACCGACGAGCCGGGCACGACGCGCGATCTGCTCGAGGTCGTCATGGATCTCAATGGGCTGAAGGTGCGACTTGTCGATACGGCCGGGCTGCGGGATGCCGTGGGCAAGGTCGAGTCGATCGGCATCGAAAGAGCGCGGGCCAAGGCCGACGTGGCGGATCTCGTCCTGCTGTTGGAGGATATGGCCGATCCGGCGCCCGTTGGGGATATCCCAGGTGGGGCTCCGTTGCTGAGGATCGGAACGAAGTCGGATATCGCCAATGCCGGCGGCGGTGACTACGACTTGGTGATTTCTTCCAAGGACGGCAGCGGTCTGGACCGCCTTCTGAACGAGATAGGGGCCCGCGCCGCCGCTGCGGTTGGCGAGGTGGGTGACGTGCTGCCATCCAGGCTGCGCCATGTAGAGTTGCTCAAAGAGGCAGTGGATTTCCTGCGGGCGGCATTGTCGGGCCAAAGCCAGGAGCTGCGCGCCGAGGAACTGCGGCTGGCGGCCGAGCGCTTTGGCCGGATCATCGGCGCGGTTGACGTCGAAGATTTGCTCGACGTCATCTTTTCGCAGTTCTGCATCGGTAAGTGATTCACGTGAAACACGGGATGGGGCGCTACTCCGCAATGATTCACGTGAAACACCGCCGCCGCTGCCAGCTTCTGAGTTGTCGGCTGGGATCGCAATGCTCGCCATTCATTGTTTCACGTGAAACGGGTCCACCTCTCCTTGACACCAGCCGCCGTCGGGGACATCTGTCAACCCAATCTCTGAAAGCGGATTCTTGGAAAAATGACCAATCACTATGATGTGGTGGTGGTGGGCGGCGGCCATGCAGGATGCGAGGCGGCGAGTGCTGCCGCGCGCGCCGGCGCAAGGACCGCCCTGGTCACGCTGCGCTTCGAGACGATCGGCGTCATGTCGTGCAATCCGGCGATCGGCGGTCTCGGCAAAGGACATCTCGTGCGCGAAATCGACGCCATGGACGGGCTGATGGGACGCATCGCCGACGCCGCCGGCATTCAGTTCCGCCTGCTCAACCGCCGCAAGGGTCCCGCGGTCCGGGGTCCGCGCACCCAAGCCGACCGCAAGCTTTATCGGCTCGCCATGCAGGCCGCGATCCGCGAGCAAGCCAATCTCGACGTGGTCGAGGGCGAGGTCCTGGACCTCGCGATCGAAGACGATCGCGTCAGGGCGGTGCTGGTTTCGGGTGACCGGCGGCTGGCTTGTGGTGCCGTCGTGTTGACCACCGGCACCTTCCTGCGCGGGCTGATCCATATCGGCGAGAAGAAGGCCGTCGCCGGCCGCATGAACGAGCAGGCAAGCATGGGCTTGTCAGCGACCATGGCGCGTGCGGGTTTCAAGCTCGGGCGCCTGAAGACCGGCACGCCCCCTCGCCTCGACGGCCGCACCATCGACTGGGCGTCGCTGGACGCCCAAGCGGCGGACGAGGATCCGGTGCCGTTCTCGCTGATGACCGACGTGATCGCCAATCCGCAGATCCATTGCGGCATCACCCGGACCATGCCGGCGACGCATGAGCTGATCCGCGCCAATCTCGGTCGTTCGGCCATGTATTCCGGCTCGATCGAAGGCATCGGGCCGCGCTACTGTCCCTCGATCGAGGACAAGATCGTCAAGTTCGGCGACCGCGAGGGCCATCAGATCTTCCTCGAGCCCGAAGGCCTCGACGACGACACCGTCTATCCGAACGGCATCTCGACCTCGCTGCCGGAAGACGTGCAGCTCGACATGCTGAAGACGATCCCCGGGCTGGAAAAGGCGACGATGCTGCAGCCCGGCTATGCCATCGAATACGACCATGTCGATCCGCGCGAGCTGAAGACGACGCTGGAGACGAAGCGCGTCGCCGGCCTTTTCCTGGCCGGGCAGATCAACGGCACGACCGGTTATGAAGAGGCCGGCGCGCAAGGCCTGCTCGCCGGCATCAACGCCGCGCGGGCGGCATCTGGCGATGAGCCGTTCGTGCTCAGCCGCACCGAGGCCTATATCGGCGTGATGGTCGATGATCTAACCAGCCGGGGTATCGCGGAGCCCTATCGCATGTTTACCTCGCGCGCGGAGTTCCGGTTGTCGCTGCGCGCCGACAATGCCGACGAGCGGCTGACGCCGCTGGCGGAAAAGCTCGGCATCGCGTCGTCGGAGCGGCTGCAGCGTTTTGGCGCGCTGGCGCAGAAGCTCGACGAGGCCCGCGCGCTGGCAAAGTCTGTGACGCTTACGCCGAACGAAGCGGCACAGCATGGGCTGGAGATCAACAAGGACGGCGTGCGCCGCTCGGCCTATGCGCTTTTGGCGCATCCGGGCGTCGACATGCCTTGGCTGGCAAGGGTCGAACCGCGCTTTGCCGAACTGGACCCCAAGACGGCGGAGCGGCTCGAAACGGAGGCGAAATATTCGGTTTACCTCGATCGCCAGCAGGCCGACGCCGCACGAATCAGGCATGAGGAATCGCGGCTCATCCCCGAGGCTCTCGATTTCTCGGACGTTCCGGGCCTGTCAAACGAGCTGAAGCAGAAGATGAAGGCGCGCCAGCCGCGCTCGATTGCCGATGCGCAGCGCATGGAAGGCATGACGCCCGCCGCGCTTGCCATCATTGTCGCGCATGTCCGCAACGCCGAGTTCGCGGCGCGAAGGGACGTGGCGTGAGCGCGGATGCCTGGGCGGGCCTGCAAAAGGCAGCGGGTCCGGTTTCACGTGAAACATTCGAGCGGCTGCAGGCTTTCGAACAGCTGTTCCTGAAATGGAACCGCAGCATCAATCTGGCGGCGCCGTCGACGCTGGACGATGTCTGGCGCCGCCATATCCTGGACAGCGCCCAGCTTGCGCGAATCGCACCCACCGCGACACGCTGGGTCGATCTTGGCTCGGGCGGCGGTTTTCCTGGCCTGGTGCTGGCCTTCCTGCTGGCGGAGCGCCCCGGCGCATCGATCGCCCTGGTCGAGAGCAATCGCAAGAAGGCATCGTTCCTGCAATCCGTCATAGGCCAGTTCGGTTTGCCGGCGCATGTCGTGGCCAGGCGCATCGATGACAGCTATGCGCTTGTTTCCACACCAGAAATCGTCACGGCCAGGGCGCTGGCGGCGCTTCCGGACCTGCTCGACCTATCGGCGCCCTGGCTGACCAGGGGCGCACGCGCGCTCTTTCACAAAGGCCGGGATTACCGCGCCGAGGTGGAAGAAAGCACTCACCGCTGGGGCTTCGATCTGGTAGAACATTCGAGCATGACCGACGCCGAAGGCGTCATCCTCGACATCACCGACTTGCGCCCAGCGAAACAGCAATGAATTACTGGCATAAACCCATGAAAACCGGACCGCGTATCATCACTGTCGCCAACCAGAAAGGCGGGGTCGGTAAGACGACGACGGCCATCAACCTGGCCACGGCGCTGGCCGCGATCGGCGAGCGCGTGCTGATCGTCGACCTCGACCCGCAGGGCAATGCCAGCACCGGGCTGGGCATCGACCGCAAGGACCGCACGGTCTCGTCCTATGACGTGCTGACCGGCGAGCTCGAGCTGGAGCAGGCGGCGGTGCCGACGGCGGTGCCCGGCCTGTCCATCATACCCTCGACGCTCGACCTTCTCGGTATCGAGATGGAAATCGCCTCGGCGCCCGACCGCGTACTCAAGTTGCGCAATGCGCTGCGCGCCGCCTCCGAGCGTTCGGCCCCGTTCGGCTATGTGCTGATCGACTGCCCGCCCTCACTCAACCTTTTGACTTTGAATTCAATGGCGGCGGCCGATTCCGTTCTCGTGCCGCTGCAATGCGAGTTCTTCGCGCTGGAAGGTCTCAGCCAGTTGCTGGAGACGGTTGAACAGGTGCGCAATACCATCAATCCGGACCTCACCATCCAGGGCATCGTGCTCACCATGTATGACGGGCGCAACAACCTCGCCAACCAGGTGGTGCAGGATGTGCGCACCCATATGGGCGACAAGGTCTATGAGACGATCATCCCGCGCAATGTGCGCGTGTCGGAGGCACCGTCCTACGGCAAGCCGGCGATCCTCTATGACCTGAAATGCTCGGGCAGCCAGGCTTATCTGCAGCTCGCCTCCGAGGTGATCCGCCGCGAGCGCAAGCTGCGCGCCGCCTGAGCATCATCGCGCGGCTTGGTTAATCAGCCGATTCGATTCCGAAACGATCTGGACAAACTCATGAGCGAAGACCAATCGAGAAAAAGACTGGGCCGTGGCCTCGCGGCGCTGATCGGCGAAATCGACCGTCCGGCGGTGCCCGAAAAGCCGAACGCGGCGGTGGCGGCCGACGGCAAGGTGCCGATCGAGTTCGTCAGCCCGAACCCGAAGAATCCGCGCCGGCATTTCGGCGATGCCGAGCTCACCGATCTCGCCCAGTCGATCCGCGAGCACGGCGTGGTGCAGCCGGTCGTGGCGCGCCCCTCGCCCTCGCAGCCCGGCCGCTACGAGATCATCGCCGGCGAGCGGCGCTGGCGGGCTGCGCAGCGCGCCGGCCTGACCGAGATCCCGCTGATCGTGCGCGACGTCAACGACCGCACCGCGCTGGAGCTGGCAATCATCGAGAACGTGCAGCGCGCCGACCTCAATCCGGTCGAGGAGGCGCAAGGCTACCAGCAGCTCATCGACGAGCATGGCTACACGCAGGCCGATCTCGGCCAGGTGATCGGCAAGAGCCGCAGCCATGTCGCCAACACGCTGAGACTGCTGAAGCTGCCTAACGTCATTCACGACATGCTGGTCGACGGCGATTTGTCGGCCGGCCACGCCCGAACGCTGGTCACCGCCGAAGACCCGGCCGGGCTCGCCAAGCGCATCGTCAAGGAAGGGCTTTCGGTGCGCCAGGCCGAAGCGCTGGCGCAAATGCCCGCCGGCCCGACGCCGGCCAAGGTGAAATCCCCCGCGAGCCCGCCCGAGAAGGACCCCGACACGCTGGCGCTCGAGAAGCTGATGACCGATACGATCGGCATGATCGTGAGCATCGAGCACAAGGGCAAGGGCGGCACGCTCAAGGTCAGCTACCGCTCGCTGGAGCAGCTCGACGAGCTCTGCCGGCGCCTGAAGGACGAGCGGTAGGGGGCCGACGCGTAACGGTATTCGGCTGTGGCTGAGGTTTTGGCTGAACGCTGGATACGGCTGATATATTGGTGATAGACAAGGGACTGCCGATCCGCCGGCCCCTTTTGTTGGCGGTGGTGAACTGGCGAAGGTGGAGGCAAGGGCAGAGGGGGGCCGTGAAGGAGCGCCGTTCCCCTCTATCGTCATTCTAGGGCGGAGCAAGGAGCGAAGCGACGCGCGCAGACCCTAGAATCCATGCCGTGACGGTTGAGAGCTACCACGGTTCAGAACGCTCACCAGCCAACCCCGCGAAACAGCTCGAACCATTCCGGATTGGTCTTCTCGATCAGTTCAATCTTCCATTGCCTGGCCACCGCTTCAATGACGTCTCACGCTGAATGGCATCGGTGATGTCGAAATATTCTTCGTACCAAACCAGACGCTGCACGCCGTAGCGGCTGGTAAAGCCGGAGCCTTGGCCGGACTTATGCTCAGGCACCGGCGAGCAAGGTCGTTGGTGACGCCGATATAGATCATGCCGCCTTTCTGGCTTGCTGTCATGTAAACGTAACCGGTCATGTTGCGATCTTAGCTGGCGCTGTCGCCAACGGCTATTCTGGACGGCAGCAGCCTACGGCCAATGTCACGGCATGGATTCTAGGGTCTGCGCGCGTCGCTTCGCTCCTTGCTCCGCCCTAGAATGACGACGGGTATGCCGCGGCGGTTTCCATCGGGCCGCCCGCCACCTGTCTCGCCAGCGCTTGCCCACCGCCGAGGCACCGCAGCCCGCGCCTTGACAGTCCACGGCAACGGCGTACCCTTTATTAGCTTGACCTTAAATTACTGCCCCAGCGTGCCGATCAGTCGCGGTGAGGGCTATCTGCCGTTCTCCGTGAAACGGCACCGCCTCGCCAAAGCCGGACACGCCTGACACAATGGGAGGTGTAAATGGCAGTCAGTTGGCAATTGTCCGGAAATTACTTCGAGAATTGCAGCTGCGACGTCGTATGTCCTTGCCTGCTGTCCACCCAGGCGCAGCTGACATCGAAGCCGACGAAAGGCGTTTGCGACGTCGCCTTGGTCTTTCATATCGACAAGGGCAGTTTCGGGGACGTTCGATTGGACGGGCTCAATGTCGCGATGGTTGCTCACACGCCGGGCCCGATGGCGGAGGGCAATTGGACGGCCGCCGCCTATATCGACGACCATGCGGATGACAGGCAGACCGAAGCGCTGGGCGCCATCTTCACCGGCGCCGCGGGCGGGCCGATGGCCGCCTTCGCGCCGATGATCAGCACCAATCTCGGAGCCAAGAAGGTGCCGATCAGATACCAGGCCGACGGCAAGAAGCGGTCGGTGGAGATTGCCGGCGTGATGCAGCTGGCGGTCGAACCGTTGCCGACAATGCGCGAGGACGGCGAGATGTGGGTGGCCTCCGGCCATCCCGTCAATCCCGACTGGCTCGGTATGGCGATGGGAATGGAAGGCAATACTTTCAGCGATCATGGCATGAGTTGGGACAATTCCCGCCGGAACGCGCACTACGCTCCGATCAATTGGTCCGGCCAGCAATAGTCCCGCACGCATAGTCGGAACGGCCTCGCCCATGACGCTGACATTGCAGCGAAACATCATTCTCGCCCTGTTGGGCGCTGTCGCCGCGGCGGCGTGGGTCTTGCTCATCCGGCAGCGGATCGGCGCGGACGCAGATATGCGCATGGAGATGTACTCACCCACCATGGGCATGGGGGCGCCGCTGTTTCTTGCCGTCTGGATGATCATGATGATTGCCATGATGTTTCCGACGGCGGCGCCCATGATCCTGACCTTCCACCAGGTCCAAGCCGGCAAACGAGGTCGCGGCGAGGCCTTTGTCGCTACCTGGGTATTCGTGGCAGGCTATATGCTGGTTTGGGGCACGGTGGGCGTTTTGGCCTTTGCCGGCGCCGCAGGAGCCGAGACGCTTGCCGATCATGCGGGATTGTCCACGGCGACGGCCGCGCGCATCGGCGGCGCCCTGCTGATCATTGCCGGCGCCTACCAGCTCTCGCCACTGAAGGATCTGTGCCTGGCCAAATGCCGCACGCCAATCGGTTTCATCCTGACCTCCTGGCGCGATGGTTCTTGGGGCGCGGTCCGCATGGGCCTCGAGCACGGCGCCTTTTGTCTGGGCTGTTGCTGGCTCTTGTTTCTGGCACTTTTCCCGCTCGGGATCATGAATGTCGCCGCAATGGCCGTGGTCACGCTGCTGATCTTTGCGGAAAAGACCTTCCCGGCGGGAAAGGGCATAGCCAAGGTGTCTGGCATCGCCCTGCTCCTTTACGGCGCGGTGGTGCTGGTCTTTCCCCAGGCGCTGCCGACCTTTCAGCCGGCCGACATGATGATGAATTGACCAGCGGTAGGGCAGGACGAAAAATACGCTGGCGGGACAGCGCCCTTTGGCCTGCCGTCCTTCGCAGCAGCTGCGCTGCAGCTCCGGAGGGGTGGACCGGCCATCTCCCTACAGGGGAAGATCAGCTGTCGCCCCGGCCGTCGCCAATCCCCGGCGTTTACCTTTGCCCCAGCCTCGCGCTTTCGATGGCAATGCCAAGCAGCGCCTGGCGTGCCAGCGCTTCCGACAGGTCCGGTCGTTTGCGGGTCTGCAGCACCGCCGTCTGCAGCCGGCCGAGCGCACGTGCGAGCGCCTCGACAGTCCAGCGCTCCAGCGTCTTTTCCACCAGCTTGCGGCGCGAGAAGAACACCGGGGGGCGGGCGCCGGCGACGACCGAGGCGGCGTTGCGGCCGCCGGTCTCCATCTGGCCGCGCATCGCCTGGATCGCCTGCAATTGCCGCATCGCCGATGACAGCACCAGGAACGGATGGCCCCCCGATTGGCAGTGGCGGTTGAAGGCGATGTCGAAGTCGCCCACCTTGCCGTCCAGCATGGCGTCGACAGCGGCGTCGAAGGAAGCGCCGGAGACATCGCCGGACAGCGCGTGGACATCGTCGACGTCGATTTCCTTCTGGCCATGCGCGTAGAGCACCAGCTTCTCGATCTCGCCGCGCGAGGCGAGGCGGTCGCCGCCGAGATTGCGGCGCAGCGCCTGGCGGGCGTCCAGCGTCATCGACATGCCGGCCTTGCGCAATTCGTCGTCGATCACTGAGTCCAGATCGCGGGGCTCGTCGGCATAGCAAGGCAAGGCGATCGCGTTGCCTGCAGCCTCGACGATAGTGCGCAAGCCGGTGCCTTTCTTCAGGTCGCCGGCTTCGATGAGGATGATCGCGTCGCGCGCGGGCTCGGCGGTCAGCGCCTTGATGTCGTCGGCCAGCGCCTTCTGGCCGCTGGCGTTGCGCACCCAAAGCAGCCGCCGGTCGGAAAACATCGGCACGGTGCGCGCTTCATCGAGCAGCCGACCCTCGTCGCGGTCGACTTCGGCGCCGTCCAGCCTGACGACAGAGAACGGGTCATCGAGCGGCAGCCCGGTTTTCGCGGCGAAGGTTTTCGCCCGCTCGGCGACAAGGCCGCGGTCTGGACCGTAAAGCAGGACGATTCCCATGGCCGGATCCGGCCTCGCCAGCCACGAATCGACCTCGTATCCTTTCTTTTGTGCCATGCGGGGTGAATTAGCACGGGGCGGGGTGACGGAACTAGCGTCTTCCCCTTCTCCCCCTGTGGGAGAAGGTGGATCGGCGCGACAGCGCCGAGACGGATGAGGGGTGTTCCAGCGGAGTGAGACGCTGGTGGCATCTGGAACACCCCTCATCCGTCGCCTTCGGCGACACCTTCTCCCACAGGGGGAGAAGGGGAAGGCCGCGCCCGGCTCCACCTCCCAATCGCATTTTCTGGCGGCAATCGCCCCGCAAACTTCCGCCAAATTGCGCGCGGCGTGAAAACATCGACAAGAAATTTCGCCGCCATATCTGCATCTTGGCGCTTGCGTGCCGCATTGCTCAACCGAGCTGACGGCCCGGGAGGAAGGCGGTGCCGAGGTCCGGCGAATTGGCACTGGTCTGGCGGCGCGGATGTGCAAATATCGCACCGGCAACATTGGAGGATGTGAGCTCATGGCCGACGCTGGATTGTTGCGCTTCCATGTGCCCGAGCCCGAGGTGCGGCCCGGCGGCACGCCCGACTTCTCGAATGTGACCATCCCCAAGGCGGGCTCGGTGCCTCGTCCGGAGATCGAGGTCGATCCGCGCAGCATCCGCGACATGGCTTTCTCCATCATCCGTGTGCTGAACCGCGTCGGCGAGGCCGTCGGGCCATGGGCCGGGCTGCTCAGCGACGAGGAGCTGCTCGAGGGCCTGCGCCATATGATGACGCTCAGGACCTTCGATGCGCGCATGCAGATGGCGCAGCGCCAGGGCAAGACCTCCTTCTACATGCAGCATCTGGGAGAAGAGGCGGTGAGCTGCGCTTTCCGCAAGGCGCTGAAGCCCGGCGACATGAATTTCCCGACCTACCGGCAAGCCGGCCTTCTGATCGCCGACGGCTATCCGATGGTCACGATGATGAACCAGATCTATTCCAACGAGGCCGATCCGCTGAAGGGCCGGCAGCTGCCGATCATGTATTCGTCGAAGGAGCACGGCTTCTTCTCGATCTCCGGCAATCTGGCGACGCAATATATCCAGGCGGTCGGCTGGGCGATGGCCTCGGCGATCTCCAATGATTCGCGGATTGCCGCCGCCTGGATCGGCGACGGCTCGACGGCGGAGTCCGATTTTCATGCGGCGCTGGTGTTTGCTTCCACCTACAAGGCGCCTGTCGTGCTCAACGTCGTCAACAACCAGTGGGCGATCTCGACCTTCCAGGGCATCGCGCGCGGCGGTTCGGGCACGTTTGCCGCGCGCGGGCTCGGCTTCGGGATCCCGTCGCTGCGCGTCGACGGCAATGACTATCTGGCTGTCCATGCCGTGGCCAAATGGGCGGCGGACCGGGCGCGTGCCAATCTCGGGCCGACGCTGGTCGAACACGTCACCTATCGCGCCGGCGCGCATTCGACCTCCGACGATCCGTCGGCCTACCGGCCGAAGGCCGAATCCGACGCCTGGCCGCTCGGCGATCCGGTGATCCGGCTGAAGAACCATCTCATCCATAAAGGCGTTTGGTCGGAACAGCGCCATACGCAGGCGGAAGCCGAGATTCTCGAGACGGTGATCGCGGCGCAGAAGGAAGCCGAAAGCCACGGCACGCTCCATGCCGGCGGCAAGCCGTCGACGCGCGACATGTTCGAAGGGGTCTATGCCGAGATGCCGCCGCATCTCAGGCGTCAGCGCCAGCAGGCGGGGGTCTGACCATGCCGAGACGCACGATGATCGAGGCGATCCGTGACGCCATGGACGTGTCGATGGGGCGCGACAGCCAAGTCATCGTCTATGGCGAGGATGTCGGCTTCTTCGGCGGCGTCTTCCGCGCCACGCAGGGCCTGCAGGCCAAATACGGCAAGAGCCGCTGCTTCGACGCGCCGATCAGCGAATCCGGCATCGTCGGCTCGGCCATCGGCATGGCCGCCTATGGGCTGAAGCCCTGCGTCGAGGTGCAATTCGCCGATTATGTTTATCCGGCTTACGACCAGATCGTGTCGGAGGCGGCGCGGCTGCGTTACCGTTCGAACGGCGATTTCACCTGCCCGATCGTGGTACGCATGCCGACCGGCGGCGGCATCTTCGGCGGCCAGACGCACAGCCAGAGCCCGGAAGCGCTGTTCACCCATGTCTCCGGCCTGAAGGTGATCGTGCCGTCCAACCCGCATGACGCCAAGGGGTTGCTCATCGCGGCGATCGAGGATCCGGACCCGGTGATCTTCCTCGAGCCGAAGCGGCTCTACAACGGCCCGTTCGACGGGCATCACGACAAGCCGGTGACGCCGTGGTCAAAGCATGAGTTGGGCGAGGTGGCGGACGGCCACTACACGATCCCGCTCGGCAAGGCGGCGATCCGCCGGCCGGGATCGGCCGTCACCGTGCTCGCTTACGGCACAATGGTCTATGTCGCGCAGGCGGCGGCCGAGGAGACCGGCATCGATGCCGAGGTCATCGACCTCCGGACGCTGCTGCCGCTCGATCTCGAGGCGATCGTCGCATCGGTGAAGAAGACCGGCCGCTGCGTCGTCGTGCACGAGGCGACGCTGACCTCCGGCTTCGGCGCCGAGCTGGTGGCGCTCGTGCAGGAGAACTGCTTCTACCATCTGGAAGCGCCGGTGGCGCGGGTCGCCGGCTGGGACACGCCCTATCCGCATGCGCAGGAATGGGATTATTTCCCCGGTCCGGCGCGGGTCGGGCGCGCGCTGATCGAAACATTGGAAGCTTAGAGTGGGGGAGGCCTGAGATGGGCGAGCACGTCATTAAGCTGCCCGATGTCGGCGAAGGCGTCGCCGAGGCCGAGCTTGTCGAGTGGCACGTCAAGGTCGGCGACCTCGTGCGCGAGGACACGGTTCTCGCCGCCGTCATGACCGACAAGGCAACCGTCGAGATCCCCTCGCCGGTCGATGGCGAGATCCTGTGGCTCGGCGCCGAGATCGGCGACACGGTGGCGATCGGCTCGCCGATCGTGCGGCTGAAGGTGGCCGGCGAAGGCAATGTGAAAAACACGTCGCAAGACGAGAGTGGTGCCGACGGCATCCCCGCTGGAGCGAGCCATGGCGATCGTCTTCCCCCTGCGCAAAACGCAGCGCCGTCATCCTCGGGCTTGTCCCGAGGATCCGCTGGTTCGCCGGAACCGGCGGCGTCGCATCCACGCAGGTCGGCAGATCCTCGGGACAAGCCCGAGGATGACGGCGTTAAGAAGGATCGCGCCATGCCCAGCCTTTCGGGCGCGCCGCGCGCGGAAGGCGAGAAGCCGCTTGCCTCGCCGGCCGTCCGCCTGCGCGCCAAGGAAGCCGGCATCGATCTGCGCCAGGTTCCGGGCAGCGGTCCGGCCGGGCGCATCAGCCATGAGGACATCGACGCATTCCTCGCGCGCGGCCCGCAAGTCGCCCGCGCCACCGGGCTTGCCCGAAAGGACGGCGTCGAGGACATCAAGGTCGTTGGGCTCCGGCGCAAGATCGCCGAAAAGATGGCGCTGGCGAAATCGCGCATCCCGCATATCACTTATGTCGAGGAGATCGACGTCACGGCATTGGAAGACTTGCGCGCCACCCTCAACAAGGAGAAGCGTGCCGATCGTCCCAAGCTGACGCTGCTGCCTTTCCTGATGCGGGCGATGGTCAAGGCGATCGGCGAGCAGCCGAACCTCAACGCGCTGTTCGACGACGATGCCGGCATCATCCACCAGCATGAAGGCATCCATATCGGCATCGCCGCGCAGACGGCGAACGGGCTGGTGGTGCCGGTGGTGAAACATGCCGAGGCGCGCGACCTGTGGGATAGTGCGGCGGAAGTCAACCGGCTGGCCGATGCGGCGAAGGCCGGCACGGCGAGCCGCGAGGAGCTTTCCGGCTCGACCATCACCATCACCTCGCTCGGCGCCATGGGCGGCGTGGCGACGACGCCGGTCATCAACTACCCGGAAGTGGCGATCGTCGGCGTCAACAAGATCATGGTGCGGCCGGTGTGGGACGGCACGCAGTTCATCCCGCGCAAGATGATGAACCTGTCGTCAAGCTTCGACCACCGCGTCATCGACGGCTGGGATGCCGCGGTTTTCGTGCAGCGCATCAAGGCGCTGCTGGAGACGCCGGCGCTGATCTTCGTGGATTGAGGGGAGATGGGGTTGATCTCGAACGTCGCGGCGCCGAAATGCGCGCTCCCCCTTCTCCCCTTGTGGGAGAAGGTGTCGCCGAAGGCGACGGATGAGGGGTGCTCCAGGGAAAGCAAGCGTTTCATTCCGCTCGAATGCCAGCGTCTCACTCCGCTGGAACACCCCTCATCCGTCTCGGCGCTGTCGCGCCGATCCACCTTCTCCCACAAGGGGAGAAGGAAAAGGCGCGTCGCCGCCTCCGCCGAAAGGAAGCAGCCGTCATGAAAGAAATCTCCTGCAAGCTGCTCGTCATCGGCGCCGGGCCGGGCGGCTATGTCTGCGCTATCCGTGCCGGCCAGCTCGGTGTCGACACCGTCATCGTCGAAGCCGGTAAGCCTGGCGGCACCTGCCTCAATGTCGGCTGCATCCCGTCCAAGGCGCTGATCCACGCGGCGGAGGCGTTCGAGAAGATCGCGCATATGGCCGGCGGCAAGGATCCGCTGGGCATCAAGGTCGCCGCGCCGACGCTCGATCTTGCGAAAACTGTCGGCTGGAAGGATGGGATCGTTAGCCGGCTCAACAGCGGCGTGGCCGGCCTGTTGAAGAAGGCCAGGGTGAAGACCGTGCATGGTTGGGCAACCTTCCGGGACGGCAAGACCGTGGAGGTCGAGACCGAAACCGGGACCCAGGTGATCCGCGCCGAGACCGTGGTGATCGCTACCGGCTCGGCGCCGGTCGAATTGCCGTTGCTGCCTTTCGGCGGCCCGGTCATCTCGTCCACCGAGGCGCTGGATCTCGGCGAAGTGCCGAACAAGCTCGCGGTCGTCGGCGGCGGCTATATCGGGCTCGAACTTGGCATGGCCTTCGCCAGGATGGGCGCGAAGGTCACCGTGGTCGAGGCCTTGCCGCGGGTGCTCGCGCAATATGACGCCGAGCTGACAAGACCGGTGCTGAAACGGCTCGGCGAGCTCGGCGTCGAGGTGATGACAGGGGCGAATGCCAAAGGCCTGTCGGCCAAGGGCGACGCGCTGCTGGTCGAGACGGCCGACGGCAAGAACGCCAAGATCGCCGCCGACAGGATCCTGGTCACGGTCGGCCGCAAGCCGCTGACCGAAGGCTGGGGGCTGGAGCAGATCGACCTCGACATGGCGGGAAAATTCATCCGCATCGACGACCAGTGCCGCACTTCGATGCGCGGCATTTTTGCCATCGGCGACGTCACCGGCGAGCCGATGCTGGCGCACCGGGCGATGGCGCAGGGCGAGATGGTGGCCGAAATCGTCGCCGGCCACAAAAGAAGCTGGGACAAGCGCGCCATTCCGGCGATCTGCTTCACCGATCCGGAGCTGGTCACCGCCGGGCTGTCGCCCGAAGAAGCGAAGGCGCTCGCCGGCGAGATCAAGATCGGCCAGTTCCCCTTCGCCGCCAATGGCCGCGCCATGACTAAACAGGGCGAGGACGGGTTTGTGCGGGTCGTGGCGCGTGCCGACAACCATCTGGTGCTGGGCATCCAGGCGGTCGGGCAGGGCGTGTCGGAACTATCAGCGGCATTTGGCCTGGCGTTGGAGATGGGCGCTCGCCTGGAGGACATCGCCGGCACGATCCATGCACATCCGACGCAGGGCGAGGGATTCCAGGAAGCGGCGCTGAAGGCGCTGGGCCACGCGCTGCATGTTTAGCTCCCCCTTCTCCCCTTGTGGGAGAAGGTGTCGCCGAAGGCGACGGATGAGGGGTGCTCCAGGGAAAGCAAGCCTCTCACTCCGCTGGAACACCCCTCATCCGTCTCGGCGCTTGCGCGCCGATCCACCTTCTCCCACAAGGGGAGAAGGAAGAGACCTCAGCTCGCCAGCCGGCTTACCATCTCGTGCTGGGCGTAGGCGCGTCCGAAGCGGTTGGCGAGGAAGGCGTCGAGGGCGATGTCTTCCTGGCGCACAAATCCCTTCGCAGGCAGGCTGCCGTCGGCCAGCATGTCGAGCACGGCACAGATGCCGGATGCGGTGGTGATCTGGATGGCGCTGCGCACGATGTTGCCGACGCGCTGCGAATAGATCTTGTTGGCGTAAGTCTCCTGCAGCAGGCGACCGTTGCGGCGACCCGAAACGGTGACGAAGACGATGACCACGTCCTGCAGCGTCGCCGGCAGGGCGCTTTCGAAAATGTCCTTCAGCACGTCGCGGCGATGACGCAGGCCGAGGTCGTTGAGCAGCGCCTTCATGATCGCGGCGTGACCGGGATAGCGGATGGTGCGGTAGTTCAGCGTGCGCACCTTGCCCTTCAGCGTCTCGGCCAAAGTGCCGAGGCCGCCGGAGGTGTTGAAGGCCTCGTAGGTGACGCCGTCGAGCGAGAACTCCTCGCGTTCCTCCAGCGGCGGCACCTCGATCAGCTCGCCCTCGACGATCGCCTCGCAGGGCTCGCAATATTCGTTGATGACGCCGTCGGTGCTCCAGGTGAGGTTGTAGTTGAGCGCATTCGATGGATATTGCGGCAGCGCGCCGACGCGCATGCGCACGCTTTCCAGCGTGTCGAAGCGGCTGGCGAGGTCGTTGGCGACGATCGAGATGAAGCCCGGCGCCAGGCCGCATTGCGGGATGAACGCGCTTTTGGCGTCACGCGCCAGCTCCTTGACGCGGCGGGTCGAGACGACGTCCTCGGTGAGATCGAGATAATGCACGCCGGCGGCGGCGGCCGCCTCGGCGATGCGCGTGGTGAGGTGGAAGGGCGCGGCGCTGAGCACGGCGAATTTGCCGGCGAGCACGTTTTCGAGCTCACCCGAGGCAGTGATGTCGAGCTCCTGCGTCGCAACGCCGGCCGGCAGTTCGGCGGCGGCAAGCTGAGCCGCCGAGCGGTCGACCAGCGTGACGCGGTAGTCGCCCGTGGCGTTCAGCATTTCAGCGATGGTCGAGCCGATCTTGCCGGCGCCGACGACAACGATGTTCTTCATGATCAATTCCCCTGCCAATGCTGTTTTCGATTTGGCGGGAATCTTCGCAGCTTGCCTGTCGAAAGGAAGCGTGGAATCTGGCAATATGACGCCGAACTTCAAGCGATATGCCGAAATGTTTCGTCGAAATGATCAGTGAAGCCGAAGAAGCCCTGCTTACCTTGTTGCGCGCCAACGCTCGCGCCTCGACCGCCGAGCTCGCGCGCCAGCTCGGCGTGTCGCGCACCACGGTGCAGAGCCGCATCGAGCGGCTGGAGCAGCGCGGCATCATCACCGGCTATGGGGTCAGGCTGTCGCCCGATTATGAGCAAGGGCTGGTCAAGGCGCATGTGCTGCTCACCGTCACGCCGAAGCTCGCCGACAAGGTGGTGCGCAGCCTCGCGGCGATGGCGCCGGTCCGTACGGTGCATTCGGTGAGCGGCAATTTCGACATGATCGTCGTCGTCGACGCGCCGTCGATCCGCGACCTCGACGCGCTGCTTGATCGGATCGGGGCGATGGATGGGGTCGAGCGGACGTCGTCGTCGATTATTCTGTCGACACGGGTGGATCGGTGAAACGGGTGAGATGTTGGCGCGAGGCCCCCCTCTCTGGCCTGCCGGCCATCTCCCCCTCAAGGGGGGAGATCAGATGTCACGCCGCCTTTCGCTAATCGCCAGCGTTGCAAGAGGAGCGCCGGCACTGAAGCTGCCAATCTCCCCCCTTGAGGGGGAGATGCCCGGCAGGGCAGAGAGGGGGGTGAAGGAACGCGACGCTTCTTGTTTCCTGCCCCTCCTAAGCCCTCCGTCTCTCCGGCCCCTCATCCAGCCACGCCACATCTTCCGGCGTCAGCTTGATATCCAGCGCCCTAAGACTGTCCTCCAGCTCGTCCAGCGTGCGCGGGCCGATCAGCGGGACCGAGGGGAAGGGCTGCGACAGGACATAGGCCAGCGCGACATGGATCGGGCTCTTGCCGAGTTTGCGCGCCAATTCGATGGCGCGGTCGCGGCGGCCGAAATTCTTTTCCGAGTACCAGACCCTCACCAGCTCTTCATTGTCGGTCCGGTCGCGGCCGGCGCGGTCGGTGAAGAAGCCACGGCCCTGGCTCGACCAGGCGAAGTTCGGCATCTGCCTTGCCGTCAGCCAGGCCTTCCAGTCATCCGTGGAAGAGGTGACGCAGCCGGCCCAGATCGGCTCCAGCATCTCGGCCAGCGAGAAATTGTTGGAGAGCGCGCCGGGCTTCTGCTTGCCGTTCTTTTCGGCATAGGCAATGGCCGCGTCCATGCGTTCCATCGTCCAGTTGGAGCCGCCGAACAGCCCGCGGATGCGGCCGGCTTTCGCCTCGCGATCCATCGCGTCGACGAATTCGCCGACCGGCACGTCCGGATTGTCGCGATGCATGAAATAGATGTCGACATGGTCGGTCTGCAGCCGGTCGAGCGACTGCGCCAGCTGCTTGCCGATGACGTCGGGGTAACAGAGCGGCGAATGCGCGCCCTTGGCGATGATCACCGACTGCTCGCGCATGCCGCGATTCCTGAGCCATTGGCCAAGCAGCGTCTCGGTGTAGCCGGCGCCGTAGACATAACCGGTGTCGAACAGATTGCCGCCGGCCTCGAAATAGGCGTCGAGCAGGATCGAGCCGGAGGAAAAGGTGCGGAAATCCTCGAAGCCGAGCGCCAGCAGCGACACTGCGCGCGGCAGGCCGGGGATGGCGCGCTTGCCGATGGCGGTGCCGTTGGTGCGCAGCGGCCGGCCGGAGAGGGTGTTGATGCGCTTAGCCGGCTTTTCGATATCATATTCCAGCCCGACCGCGGCACGCCATTTGTCGAGAACGCGCAGCGTGCCGAGGCTGTCGGCCCAGCCCATGCCCGGCCAGGCGAACTCCTGCCGTCCGGCCAGGATCGCCTCGCCGGCGGCCTCGACCTCGAAGGAATAGAGGTGGCGGGTCTCGCCGAGGCTGATCACCTCGCGAGCCGCCCCGGACCGGATCACCTCGATCCGGCCCGGTCCGACGTCGCGGTTGCCACCGGCGAACCAGAAATCGGGCACCTCGATCTGACCCTTGGTGCCGAAAATGCGCAGCACATTGTCTTGGTTGAGCGAGATGCTGCAGGAGATCTCGGCGACGATGCCACCCGGGAAGTACAGCAGCGCCGAGGCCCACTCATCGACGCCCGTTTGGCCGAGATGGGCGGCGCCGACAACCTTGTCCGGCTCGAGGAAAGGCTGCGCGGCGGCGGCGCCCGCGATCAACCGCGCCATCGACACCGGATAGCCGCCGACATCGAGGATGCCGCCGCCGGCCATGTCGTTGGCATAGAGCCGATGTTCCGGCATGAAGCCCGGCATGGCGAAGCCGAAGCTCGACTTGATCATGCGGATCTCGCCGATGGCGCCCGACTTGATCAGCTCGACCAATTGCAGCGTCTGCGGGTGCAGCCGGTACATGAAGGCCTCGCCGAGAAAGGTGCCGGCCTTGCGCGCCGCATGCATCATGGCGTCGGCCTCGAAGGCGGTCAGCGCCAGCGGTTTTTCGCACAAGACATGCTTGCCGGCTTCCGCCGCCTTGATCGCCCATTCGGCATGGCCAGGATGCGGGATCGAAATGTAGACCGCATCGACGTTTTTGTCGGCGAGCAGCGCCTCATAGCCGTCGAGGATGCGCGCGCCCGGAAAGGTTTCGGCCAAGCCCGGCTTGGCGGGATTGCGGGCGCCGAGCGCGACCAGCTCGCCGTTGCGCGATCCCGCCACGCCGCCGGCAAAGGATTTCGCGATGCTGCCGGGTCCGAGAATGCCCCAGCGGATTTTTCCAGATGTCATGTCGAATTCTCCATGGTCGCCGCCACGCCTGGCATGCCGGCAAGAAAATTTGCGGGTCAGCGGATCCTTGCGCCCGCCTTGTCGAAGAGCAGCGCCCGTTCCGCCTTGATCGAGACCGTGAAATGGTCGCCGCTGGCGCGCTGGCGCGAGGCCTCGCGCTCGACGATCAGCTCCTCGGGTCCGGCATTGGCGTAGACATAGCTCACCGAGCCCAGATGCTCGGCGACGTCGGCCTTGACCGGGATGTCACAATCGCCCTGGCCGGCCTCGAAGAAATGCTCCGGCCTGACGCCGAGCACGACCTCGGCGCCGACGGCGGGAAAAGTCTCGCAAAGCGGCTTGCGCAATCTGGCGCCGCCGTGATGGGCGAGCTCGATGATGGCTGCGCTGTTGGACGTGTCGACGACCTTGGCGCTGAGGAAGTTCATCTTCGGCGAGCCGATGAAGCCGGCAACGAAACGGTTGGCCGGGTCGTCATAGAGATCGAGCGGCGCGCCGATCTGCTCGACATTGCCGGCTTTGAGCACAACGATGCGGTCGGCCAGCGTCATCGCCTCGGTCTGGTCATGCGTCACATAGATCATGGTGACGCCGAGCTCCTTGTGCAGGCGCGAGATCTCGACCCGCATCTGCACCCTGAGCTCGGCGTCGAGATTGGAGAGCGGCTCATCGAACAGGAAGACCTGCGGCTCGCGCACGATGGCGCGGCCGATGGCAACGCGCTGGCGCTGGCCGCCGGACAGCTGCTTCGGCCGCCGCTGCATCAATTCGTCGATGCGCAGGATCTCGGCGGCTTTCTTAACCCGGCGCTCGGTGTCGGCCTTCGGATTGCCGTTCATCCTGAGACCGAAGGAGAGGTTCTGCTCCACGGTCATATGCGGGTAGAGCGCGTAGGACTGGAACACCATGGCGATGCCGCGGTCGGCCGGCTCGACGTCGTTCATCACCTTGCCGCCGATGGCGATGTCGCCGCCGCTGATGTCCTCCAGCCCGGCAATCATCCTCAGCAACGTGGACTTGCCGCAGCCGGACGGGCCGACGAAGACGACGAATTCGCCGTCGGCGATGTCGATATTGGCGCCGTGCACGACTTCGAAGATGCCGAAGCGTTTGACGACATTGGTGAGGGTGACGGCCGCCATGTTAGAGCGAGATATGGCTAGGTTGGATCATTCTGTGTGCCAGTCGGTGAGGCATCTGGCGCTCTCCTATTTGACCGCGCCGGCGGCGATGCCGGCGATGAAATGGCGCTGCAAGAGCACGAAGACGATCAGCATCGGCACCGTCAGCATCACGGCGCCGGCCATGATGCCGCCCCACGAAACCTTGGTCAGGCCGATCAGCGTGCCGAGCGCCACCGGCGCCGTCATTGCGCCCGGCTGGCTGTTGATCAGCAGCGGCCACAGATAGTTGTTCCACGAGGCGAGGAAGAGGATGATCGCAAGCGCCGCCAGCATCGGGCGGGCCAGCGGCATCGCCACGAACAGGAAGATGCGCCATTCCTTGACGCCTTCGACGCGGGCGGCGTCGAACAATTCAGCCGGCATCATCGAGAAAGCCTGGCGCATGAAGAGCACGCCCAGCGAATTGAACAGCGGCGGCACGATCAGCGCGATCCAGGTGTTGGCCAAGGCGAAGTCGCGCGCCACCATGATGAATTGCGGGATCAGCACCACCGCATAGGGAAGCGTGATGGTGCCGAAGATGATGGCGACGACCGCGCCCTTGCCGTGGAATTCGTAACGCGCCAGCGCCCAGCCGGCCATCGAGGTGAGCAGCACCGAAAGGACCGTGTAGGTCACCGCCACCGAGACCGAGATGCCGATGGCGCCGATGAAGTTGGTGTCGCGCTGCAGGTTGGCGACATTGTCGAGGAAATTGTCATGCGGCAGGAGCTCGATGCCGGGGCTGAAGATGCCGTTGTCCGGCATGGTGGAGAACACCACCATCATCCACAGCGGGAACAGCCAGACCAGCGCCAGCGGCGTCAGGAAAAGATGCAGCGCAATGACGCGGCCCAGCCTTGCTTGCGAGCGCGAGGTCATTTCGGCTCCCTCATCAGCCAGAGCTGCACCAGGGTGATGGCGATGGCGAGCCCCGCCATGGTATAGGCAACGGCCGAGGCGTAGCCGAAATTGAGCGAGCGGAAGCCTTGGCGGTAGAGCAGCAGGCCGAGCGTCTCGGTGCCGCCGCCCGGGCCGCCGCGTTCGGTGATCAGGAACGGCTCGGTGAAGAGCTGCATGGTGCCGATGATCGACAGCACGGCGCAAAAGACGATGACCGGCTTCAGCAGCGGCAAGGTGATGTAGAAGAACTGTCTCAGCTTGCTGACGCGGTCGAGCGTCGCCGCCTCGTAGACATCCTCCGGGATCGACTGCAGGCCGGCCAGGATGATGATGGCGTTGTAGCCGGCCCAGCGCCAGGTGACCGCGATCATGATCAGCGCCATGGCCGGCGTGACGTTGGAGAACCAGTCGATCTTTGAGATGCCGACGCTTTCCAGGAGCTTGTTGACGATGCCGAAATCGAGGCTGAACATCAGCCGGAAGACGGCGGAATAGGCGACCTCGCCGACCACCACGGGCGCGAAGAAAGCGAAGCGGTAGAGGCCGCGGGCTTTAAGCAGCGGCGAGTTCAGAAGCACCGCCATGACGATCGCCAGCGCAATCATCACCGGCACCTGGATGACCAGGATCAGCAGCGTGTTCTTCAGCGCATTGTAGAAGGCGGGGTCGCCGATCAGGCGGCCCCAGTTGAAGGTCGGCGCGAAGCGCCACGGCACGGTGCGCGTCGCCTGGAAGGAGATGATGAAGGAAGAGATGATCGGCCAGATCCAGAAGATGGCGAAGATCAAAAGATAGGGCGTGAGGAAGCGGTACGCGGTGGCGTTCTGGGTGCGCATCAGCTTCCTCCTTTCGTCTGTCTTTGCCTTCTCCCCCTGTGGGAGAAGGTGGCCGCGAAGCGGCCGGATGAGGGGTGTTCCAGCGGAATGAGACGTTGGCGTTCCCTGGACCACCCCTCATCCGTCTTGGCGCTGCGCGCCAATCCACCTTCTCCCACAAGGGGAGAAGGGGAGGCAGCGCACTATTTAACCGGCAAACCTGTCGCGGCGGCGATCTGCTTGGCGGCGTCGTCGAGCGCGGCCTTGGCGTCGGGATAGCCGTTGGCCAGATATTTGGTCTGCACGGCGCGGACGATGATCTCGGCGTCGCTCTGGAACTGCGTGCCGCGGCTCGGCACCACCTTGGGCAGCGTGGCCAGGATATCTTTCCAAACGGGCTGGCCGCCCCAATAGGGCTGCGGCTGCGAGACGTAAGGATCATCGAGCGCCGAGATCAGCGACGGCACCAGGCCGAAATCCTTCAGCATGGTGATCTGGCCCTCATTGGTCTCCAGCGTGTATTTCAGATAGGCGTAGGCCGCTTCCTTGTTCTTCGAGGCCGAGGTGATGGCCAGGGACGAGCCGCCGAGATTGGCGGCGCGCGGGCCGTCGGCAGTCAGGCTCGGCATCAGGTAGACGCCCCACTTGCCGCTCTCCTTCGGCGATTCGGTGCGGATCGTGCCCTCATACCAGCCGCCATAGACCTGGCTGGCGACGGTGCCGGCGGTGTTGTTGGTGATCTTGGTCGACCAGTCCGCCGACGACACGATGCCGGCGTCCTTCATCTCCTTGACCTTGGTCATGGCGTCGACGCATTTCGGCTCGGCCACGGTGATCGACTGGCCATCCTCGGCGAAATAGGCGCAGCCCTGCTCGTTGGAGATCATGCGGAAGAATTCGGTGTCGCCGTTGAAATCGGCATTGGTCATCGACACGCCCGGATTGGCGTCCTGGATCTTCTTGCCGGCGGCGATGAAATCGTCCCAGGTCTTGATCGAGGCCGGGTCGACGCCTGCCTTCTCGTAGAAGTCGCGGCGGTAGAAGACGGCCACCGGGCCGGAATCCCAAGGCATCGCATAGGCCTTGTCGCCGACTTCGAGCTCGGTGCGCTTGAAATCGGGGAATTTCTTCTGGTCTTCCGCCGTGTAGCCCAGCGTGTGCAAGTCGACGAAGCAGTCCGGGAACTGGCTCCAGTAATTCTCCGCCTCGCCGTTCTCGATCGAGACGATATCGGGCAGGCCGACGCCGCCGGCGGCGCAGCCGGCGATCGATTTGTCATAGGTGGGCTGGTTGCCGAGGTCCTGAACCGTGACCTTGATGTCGGGGTATTTCTTGTTGAAGCCCTCGACCGTCGCCTTCAGCGACGAGGCGGCGATGTTCCAGCTCCAGATGGTGATCTCGCCGGACTGCGCCAGGGCCGGGCCGGAACCCAGAGCAAGCATAAGCGCGGCGCAGGTCAGTGTAGTGCGCATTGAAATCCTCCCATTTCATTTGCTCTCTCACTGTGAGCGTGGCTAGACTATGCGGCGCGGAAGGCTTGTCCCCGTCGAAGGGAATGAGAAGTTGGCGGAAAGTAAGATGCCGGAGCGTCCGTTCTACCAGCCTGGCGCGAGCAGCGTCGAAGGACTGCCGCTCATGCTGCAGATGTTTTACAACCACCCGTTGGTGATGTTGAAGCCGCACTGGCACGCCCAGGTGGAGGTGAATTTCATCGTGCAGGGCCGCGTGCATTACCGCATGGCCGAGCATGAGATTTCGCTTTCGGCGGGCGAGATGTGCCTGTTCTGGGGCGGCCTGCCGCACCAGATGGACGATCTTTCCGACGACGCCGTCTATGCCGGCGCGCATCTGCCGCTGGTGCATTTCTTCCGCCTGCATCTGCCGGCCGACATACGCCATCGGCTGATGACCGGCGCGACGCTGGTGACCAATGCAACCGACCAGTCGGACAACGACAGTTTCAAGCGCTGGAACGAATATGCGCGCTCGGGCGATCCGGCCAGGGCCGAGCATGCCGTCAACGAGCTGCTGCTGCGGCTCGAGCGGGTGCGCTTCGAGCCTTACCGGCTGGTGCCGGAAAGGGTGGCTGGGCAAGGCGCCGGCAATGCCTTCGACCAGCAGTCCTCGCGCAATGTCGGTCGCATGTGCGATTTCATCGCCGAGAATTTCCTCTACGACGTTGACTGCGTGACCATCGCGGCTGCCGCCGACATCCATCCCAAATACGCCATGAGCCTGTTCAAGAAATCGACCGGCATGACGCTCAACGAATATGTCAATCTGCTGCGGTTGAGCTACGCCCAGGCGCTGCTGATGCATGAGGACGCCAATGTGTTGAGGGTCGCCATGGACTCAGGCTTCGGCTCGCTCAGCGCCTTCAACAAATCGTTCCGCAAGCTTGCCGGCATGTCGCCCTCCGATTTCCGCCGGGCGGGCGGGGCGCGGTAAAAATGGCCGACGGTCGCCCACTCGTCGTCGCCCATCGCGATCGTCATTCTAGGGCGGAGCGGGAAGCGAAGCGTACCGCGTAGACCCTAGAATCCATGCCGTGACGTTAAGGCGTTGCGGCGGTTACAGAATCTTCTGCACCGTTGCATTTCCCGGCAGAAGTTATGGCATGGATTCTAGGGTCTGCGCGCGTCGCTCCGCTCCTTGCTCCGCCCTAGAATGACGACGTCACCGGAGTTCCCACAGCCGGAAAGCTGACGGTAACGCCGAGACCCGGATTGCGGTCCTCGAGCGTTATCGCGGCGCCATGCAGGTCGGCCACCGCCTTGACCAAGCTGAGGCCCAGGCCGCTGCCGGGCGTCGTGCGGCTGGCATCGAGCCGATAGAGCCGGCGGAACACTTTTTCGCGCTCCTCGGCGGGAATGCCCGGGCCATTGTCGCGGACATGAATGAGGACGTGGTTGCCTGCCCCGGTCACCGAGAGCTCGATCGCGGTGCCCGGCGGGCAATGCCTGAGCGCGTTCTCGACCAGATTGGCCAACATCTGCATGAGCAGGTCGCGGTCGCCGTGCACGTACCATTTTGTATCCGGAACGATCACGGTGGACAGAGACTTGCCGTCGTCCTCGGCGACATCGGCATAGACATCGCCGATAGTTTCGACGACCGGCCCGACGTCGAGGTCGACGAAACGCGCCTTGCGGGCGCCGGCTTCGATCTGGGCGATGCGAAGCAAGGCGTCGAAGGTGCTGTTGATCTGCTGGCTTTCGGCGCGGGCGTCGCTCAGCTCGGTCGAGACATCCTCGCCCGACACCGTCTTGTCGGCGGCGGTTTCCAGGATCATCTGCAGCCGGTTGAGCGGCGTCTTGAGATCATGGGCGATGTTGGCGCTCACCTCCCGCATGCCGTCGACCAGGGCAGACAGGCGATCGAGCGCGGAATTCACCTGGGCCGAGACGGCGTCGATGTCGTCGCCATTGCCGGTCAGCGGGATGCGCGCATCGAGCCGCCCATGCGAGACGTCGACCATGGTGTTGGCGATGCCGTCGAGGCGCCGCTGGACACGCGAGGCAAGCACGGCGCCGCCGCCGATCGCCAGGACCGTGATGAACAGCGTGGCCCAGCCAAAGCTCATCAATACGATGGTTTCGAGGTCCTCGGTTTCCGAGAGCGAGAAGGCGACCGTTAGCTTGTTGCCGCCGACCATGCCCGAATAGGCGCGATACTCGGTATCGGGCGGGACACCCGGCAGGCTGGCGGCGAAGATGGAAAAGCCATCCGGCAGGCCGGAGGCGGTGAAATCCCCGGCGAGGCGGTTGCCATTCCGATCGGTGAGGGAAAAGATTTCGTCCTTGTCCTGGCTGAACTGGGCATGATCCCTGACGGTTGAAACGAGATCTTCCTCGTCGCCCTCGGCATGGGTCGCGGCGATGAGCGAATAGGTCTCCTTGATCGATTGATCGAGCTGCCTGGCGAGCGAGGCGCTCATCAGCTGATAGACGATCGCGCCGGACAGGATGAAGGCCAGCAGGAACAGGAAGGCGAAGGTCAGCGCCAGCCGGAACGGCGTGCTGCGCAGCAGGCTGGAGCGCGTCCCGCTCATGCGATCGCGAAGGCGGTTGGCCGCCCTGCGATAGCGGATGCGAGATCAGGCCGGGACATGCAGGCTGTAGCCGGTGTTGCGCACGGTGTGGATCAACGGCACGTCGAAGGGCCTGTCGACCTTGGCTCTGAGCCGGCTGATATGCGTCTCGACGACACTGGTCTTGGGGTCGAAATGAAAATCCCAGACGCGCTCGAGCAGCATGGTGCGGGTGATGACGCGGCCCTCGCCGCGCATCAGCACTTCGAGCAGGCTGAACTCGCGCGGCTGCAGGTCGATCGGCTGGCCCTGCCTGGTGACGCGGCGCTGGATAAGGTCCATTTCGAGGTCGGCGACACGCAAAGCCGTCTTCTGCTCCTGCGCCGCCGGCCGGCGGCCGAGCGCATGGATGCGGGCAAGCAACTCGGAAAAGGCGAAGGGCTTGACGAGATAGTCGTCGCCGCCGGCCTCGAGGCCCTCGACCCGGTCGTCGACGCCGCCGATCGAGGTCAGGAAAATAGCCGGCGTGCGGATGCCGGCGGCACGCACCGCCTTGATCATCGACAGGCCGTCGAGGCCGGGCACCATGCGGTCGGCGACGATCACGTCATAGGCGTTGCGGGTCGCGGCGAAGAGCCCGTCATGACCGTCGCGCAAGAGATCGCAGACATGGCCGGCCTCGGTCAGTCCCCTGACGATATAATCCGCGGTTCTCGGATCGTCTTCAACAAGCAGAAGTCGCATTGTCCGGTGCCGTCCTTGCCACCTCAACCATTTGTTTTTTACGAGCTTTCAGACCGAGTGCCGCTACACATTTTTGAGAGGGACAGCCGATATCCGTCGCGACCGCCGACAGCAGCGGCGAAGAACCGGGCGGCCGGCGGCGAGAGCGACCTCATGGTCGTCCCGCGCTCGCGCCCAGCGTGAGAAGAAGCTCGTCCAGTTGCCCGAACGTCTCGCCCATCGCATCGGCCGCCCCGGTGCCGGCAGCGTCGAGAGCTTCTTTCGAGGGATAGAGCTCGTGCATCACCAGCAGCGTCTTGCCACCCTTTTCCTCGAAGGTCACCGTGGTGACGGGTCCACCGTCGCCGCCTTCGTCATTGGTCCAGGCGAGGCGCGAGTACGGCACCACTTCGATATACCGGCCGAAGAACTCGGCGGGGTTCGAGGGGTCATGGCCGAACGCCAAACGGTACCCGCCCCCGACGCGAACATCCATCTCGCAGGAACGCAGGATCATGCCCATCGACTTCGGCGCCCACCACCGCTTGAACAGTTCGGGCTTGGTCCACGCCTCGAACACGATGCGTGCGGGGGCGTCGAAGGTTCGCGTAACGACCAGCTCACGGTCGGACCTCCGTTCTACTGTCGTGCGAGCAGGCTCACTCCGTTCCATCGACTTCCTCCTTCCGTTTCAGTTCCTCGACAACTTTGTCCAGCTCTTCGAAGCGTGCGTCCCAAAGCCGGCGGTAGCTCTCGATCCAAGCCGCCTCTTCCTCCAGTCCGCGCAGGCCGAGCGTGCAGGTCCGCACCCGCCCGGCTTTCCGGGTGGTGACGAGCCCCGCCTGTTCCAAGACGCCGATATGCTTCTTCATGCCTGTGAGGGTCATGTGGAATTTCTCGGCAAGGTCCGTGATCGAGGCCTCCGCGCGTCCTAGCTGCTCCAGAACGCCGCGCCGGGTGGCGTCCGAGAGCGCGGCGAACGAGACATCGAGGCGGGACTTCAAATACTGAACCATTTGGTTCAGTATCTAGCGTATCGATGAGCGGCGCGCAAGGGGATAGCGGGCGGGCTGCGCTGCCGGCCCTCCCGGACCGAGCCAGTCTCGCTGCTGCAGCTTACGGTCAATCGCGACATCCTCTAGTCGAGGAGCGCCAGCTCGTCTTCGTCGATCAGTTTTCTCAGCGTCATATGGAGAACGATGGCCACGATGCAGCCGAGGAAAATCAGGCTGGTGAAGGTGGCGCCGAAGCCCAGCCCGCCATAGTCGACCGGATGCGAGAGCAGGTCGCCGAAGGAGGCGCCGAACGGCCGGGTCAGGATATAGGCAAGCCAGAAGGCGAGGACGCTGTTCAGGCCGAGGAAGAACCAGGCAAAAGTGATCGCCGCGATCATGCCGCCGAAGATGAGGCCGGTAGCGAGATAGCCGATATCGAAGCGCTCGGCCACCAGATCGCCGGCAGCCGTGCCGAGCGAGAAGGTGAAGAGGATCGCTAGCCAGTAGAAGATCTCGCGCCTGGCGGTGAAGATGGTGTGGATCGAGAGGGTCCTTTCGCTGGCATACCAGACCGCGAAAGTCAGTGCGAGGGCGACCGAGAAGACGATGGTCGTCGTCTCCAGCCGCACGCCGAAATCGTCGATGAGGTTGTCGGCGACCAGGGTGCCGACGACGCTGATCAGCACGACGGCGAGCCAATAGGCCCAAGGTACATAGCGTTTCTGTGCGAATTGCAGGACGAGCGCGACGATGAGGATGCCGCCCATGATCAAGGACGTGACAGTAAGGCCGAGGCCGAGCTTCACGGCGAGGTAGTCGGCCGCCGTCTCGCCCATGGTCACCGCCATGATCTTGACCAGCCAGAAATCGATGGTGACGTCCGGGACGCGGTTGGGGGCGAGGTTGTCGGCTTGAGAGATCATGGCGCGATCCGTTGTTCGTTCGAGCCGCCTCGAATTCCGTATGGCGGCGACGCCCAAATTAGGCAGGCGAATTCACCGCGGCCTGTCCGCGTTCTTACAAATTCGTAAGGTTGGCCAAAAACATCCGCCGAGCCTCGTCATGCCGCCAGCGAAGAGATAGACAAGCCTTGGCGCCCCCTGGCTGCGCCGGAGCGGTGAGAAGAATGGCATCCCCCAAATCGACGCCGAATGCGTTCGACCAGCATAAGCGCCTGATCGTCGTGCAGCTGGCCGCCGTGCTTGCCGTCATCCTGCTCCTGTTCAGCAAGCCGGCGTTGGCCGAGGGATCGGACGGTCATGAAATCGTGGAGACGATCGGCTTCGCGATGGTGCTGATCTGCTTTCTTGGACGGCTGTGGAGCATCCTCTTCGTCGGCGGCAGGAAAAATGACGAGCTGATCGTGTCCGGCCCGTTCTCGATGACCCGCAACCCGCTCTATTTCTTCTCGACGGTCGGCACGGCAGGCATCGGGCTGATGTTCGGTTCGCTGCTCGCGGCAGCCTTGCTCGGCCTGGCGAGCTTCCTCGTCTTCCGCTTCACCGCGCGCAGGGAGGCCGAGTATCTCGCCGGCAAGTTCGGTGCGGCTTATGCGGCCTATGCCGAACGCACGCCGTCCTTCTGGCCGAATCCGCTGCTTTACCGCGACGAGGCGCAGTGGCTGTTCTCGACGATCGCGCTGCGGAACACGTTCCGCGACGGGCTCTATTTCCTGGCTTTGTTTCCGGTGATCGAGGCGGTCGAATATTTGCGCCTCAGCGGCGACCTGCCGACGCTTTTCACGGTCTATTAGTTTTCCGGTAAAACCGCTTTGTCTGCGTTGGCAGGCGGCATGCCTGAAGATTGGCTGACGCGCTTGTCAGGTCGTCATTCTATGGCGGAGCAAGGAGCGAAGCGACGCGCGCAGACCATAGAATCCATTCCGTGACGTCGAGGCGTTG